>NZ_JBRRCR010000064.1:0-24657 GCF_056759115.1 Stenotrophomonas sp. STEN087
GGGGGCCGTGGGGGGGGGGGCCGCCGCTCCCACCCCCCCTTGGGTTTTTTTTTAATGCCTTCGTGTGTGGTTTGGCCGGGCGGGGGCCGGGCCCGGGCGCCGCCCCCCCCCCCCCGACTCTACCAGCGCGTTGAAATGGATGCCGGTACTCAAAACCAGCGCTGGAACAGCTCCACCGTATACCCCACCAGCTGCCCGGAACTGAAACCGAAGAAGGCGATCGCCACCAGCCCGGCAACCCAGTTGAACAGCATCAACGCGCCATCGCGCTCCAGCAGCGCCAGTGCGAACAACAACAGCTGGAAGCCGAACAGGAAGTTGGTGAACGGGATCGGCAGCGACAGCAGCACGCCCAGCAGCACCAGCAGCAGGCCGGTGAACGCATGCGCCGGCAGCGGGATCAGCAGCTGCGGCATGCGCGGCGACAGCATCCGGTCCAACCGCCGCAGCGGACGGTCGATGCGGTCCAGGAAGCTGTGCATGGTGCCGCGCTTTGGCCCGCGGCGGGCAATGAAACCCGGCAGCCACGGCTTGCGCCGGCAGAACAGCATCTGCAGCCCAATCAACACCACCAGCGGCCCGCTGACCGCGCCGCCCATGCCCGGGATCGGGATGAAGGAGGGCAGGATGGCGACGAACAGGAACACGCCGAAAGCGCTCTGCTGCAGGTCCTTCAGGATCTGCCCGAGCGGCATGTGCTCGGCCGGGTCGCCCGAAGCGAACATCGCCAGCAGGGTGCGGATGCCCTCGTTGCGGTAGACCGGGCGCTCCTCGCCCGATCCGTCGTGCGGCGCCTGGTTGGACTCAGGCGGTGAGCTCATCGGCCTGCTCGTCGGACAGGGTGCGCAGCAGCAGCTTGTCCACGCGCGCGCCGTCCAGGTCGACCACCTCGAACCGCCAGCCGGCCCAGTCGAAGTATTCGCCCGCATGCGGGATGCGGCCGAAGTAATGGATGCACATGCCGGCCAGCGTGTAGTAGTCGCCGTCCTCGGCGTCGGGTAGCTCGTTGCTGCCGATCAGTTCGCGCAGGTCCTCGATCGGCAGCGAACCATCCACCAGCAGCGAGCCGTCCTCGCGGGTCACCACCAGCGCGTCTTCGTCGGCGTTTTCCACTGCCTGCAGGCGGCCGACCACCGCGCCCATCAGGTCGCTGATGGTCACCAGGCCCTGGATCTCGCCGTACTCGTCCACCACCAGCGCCATCGACTGCTGTTCCTCGCGGAAGATCTCCAGCAGCTTCATCGCGTGGGTCGATTCGGAAACGTACAGCGGCTCGCGCAGGGTCTGGAACAGCGCGTTGTCACCGCGCGCCATGCGCGTGGCCAGCGACTTCAGTTCCAGGATGCCGACCACGTCCATGTCGTTGTCGCGCAGCACCGGGTACCGCGAGAACTCGTGCTCGGCCATGATTTCGAGGTTGCGCTCCAGCCCGGCCTGGGTGTCGAGCCAAGCGATGCGGTTGCGCGGGGTCATCAGGCTGTCGGCGGTGCGGTCGCCCAGGCGCATGACACGGTTCATCATGTCGCGCTCGTGGGTGTCGATCACGCCGGCCTCGTGGCTCTCGGCCACCAGCATGCGGATCTCTTCTTCGGTCACCTGGGCAGCCTCGTCCTGGCCCAGGCCCATCACCTTCAGCATCAGCTGGGTGGTCTTGGACAGCAGCCAGACGAAGGGCAGGGCCAGCTTGGCCAGCCAGCTCATCGGCATGGCCACCAGGCCGGCGATGGCCTCGGACCGGGTCAGAGCCAGGCGCTTGGGCACCAGCTCGCCGAAGATCAGGGTGATGAAGGTGATCAGGCTGACGGCCAGCACCGTGCCGATCTTGCCGGCATAGGCAAAGCCGGGCATCAGCCCCTCGATCCAGCCGCCGAAGGCTTCGCCCAGTGCCTCACCGCCCAGATAGCCGGTCAGGACGCCGATGACGGTAATGCCGATCTGGACGGTGGACAGGAAGCTTTCAGGCTTCTCGGAGAGCTCCAGCGCCTTGGCTGCGCGCTTGGAGGTGGCCGCCATCTGCTTCAGGCGGCTCTTGCGCGAGGTCATGACCGACATCTCGGACATGGCAAAGAAGCCGTTCAGAAGAACAAGCGCGAAAACAATCAGGATCATTTCAAACACGGGCGTCGTCCCCGGTTGGTGGCAGGGAGGGCGGGTGCTTGCAGTGGCGGCAGGCGCTCAGGAACGGGGTCCGGCGCGGCGCAGGGGGGTAAGGGTCGTCGTCCATAAGGTGCGCCCGGGGGCGCGCTGGCATCTTAGCAAAGGCCCATGGCAGGGTGGCAACTACCTGTTCAGGTTGGGGGTTTCCACCCCCTCTTGGGGGGCGGGGATACCCGGAATGGTCATCTAGCCGTCATAATTCGTCCTGGTGCCGTCCTTCCCGCGACGGCTGACAGGTTTCTCAATGTTCTCTCTGCAGACCATTTTCGGTTCCGGCAAACAGTTCTACACCCTGCTTGATGAGGCCGCCGTCGCGGCCAACGACGCCGCCAAGGCACTGCATTCGATGCTGCGCGAGGCCGACCGCCAGCCGGCGCTGGACGCCTTCAAGCTGGCCCGCCTGCGCGAGCGCGCGGCCTCGGACAAGATCAGCCAGGCGCTGGTGGACAGCTTCATGACCCCGATCGAGCGCGAGGACATCGAGGCGCTGGGTTCGGCCCTGTACAAGATTCCGAAGCAGATCGAGAAGTTCGCCGATCGCTATTCGCTGGCCACGACCCACCTGGAACACATCGACTTCGCGCCGCGCGCGGCGATGCTGGAACAGGCGGCCGGCGTGGTGGTGGAGATGGTGGCCGACCTGCGCCACATGAACCTGGACCGCATGACCGCGCTGAACGAGAAGCTGCGCTCGCTGGAGAACGAGGCCGACCGCCTGATGCTCGAGCTGTACCGCGACATCTACTCGGGCCGCCTCGACAACCTGCAGATGTTCCTGCTGAAGGAATTCTTCGAGATCCTGGAAAAGGCCATCGACCGCTGCCGCGAGGCGGGCGTCGTGGCGTACCAGATCGTCTTGAAGAACAGCTGACGGACGCCGCCGCATGTTGACCCTTGTCCTGGTGGTGATCCTGGCCGCGCTCGTCTTCGAGTTCATCAACGGCTTCCACGACACTGCCAATTCCATTGCCACCGTGGTGGCGACCAAAGTGCTTTCGCCCGGCTGGGCGGTGATGCTGGCGGCGGGCATGAACCTGCTCGGCGCGCTGACCGGCACCGCAGTCGCACTTACCATCGCCTCGGGCCTGCTCAACACCAACGTCGTGGATGTCACCCCGCAGGTGATCCTCTGCGCGCTGCTGGGCGGCATCATCTGGAACCTGATCACCTGGTGGAAGGGCCTGCCGTCCTCCTCCTCGCACGCCCTGATCGGTGGCCTGTGTGGCGCCGGCCTGGCCGCGGCCCACAACAACTGGGACGCGCTGATCTGGTCCGAGCGCCTGGGCAGCTGGGCGCAGAACAAGGGCCTGCTGTGGAAGGTGTTCGTGCCGATGATCACCTCGCCGATTGCCGGCTTCCTGCTCGGCATCGTGGTGATGGTGCTGCTGTGGGCGATCATCGCCGGTCTGGCCAAGATCGGCGGCGCCATCGGCCGCCTGGCGCGCCCGCGCATCGTCAATGCCTTCTTCGGCAAGGCGCAGATCGCTTCGGCGGCCTATATGGGCTTCGCCCACGGCCACAACGACGCGCAGAAGACCATGGGCATCATCGCCATGACCCTGATCGGTGCCGAAGCCACCGGCGCGTTGAACGACCTGCCGTCGTGGCTGGCCTTCATGCACCCGGACGCGCACGCCGGTGACGGCATCGCGATGTGGATCGTGCTGACCTGCGCGGTGGTGATGGCTGCCGGTACCGCCTCGGGCGGCTGGAAGATCATCAAGACCCTGGGCCACAAGATGGTCAAGCTGCACCCGATCCACGGCTTCGCCGCGGAGACCAGTTCGGCCACGATCCTGACCCTGGCCGCCCACTTCGGCATGCCGGTCTCGACCACCCACAGCATCTCCACCGCCATCATGGGCGTGGGCTTCGCCAAGAACCCGCGTTCACTGAGGTTCGGCGTGATCGAGCGCATCGTCTGGGCCTGGATCCTGACCATCCCCGCCGCCGGCGGCTGCGCGTACCTGATCCTGAAGCTGTTCGAGCTGTTCGGCTGGACCTGAGGCCAGCGGCCTTGGGGTCAGAGCCCTTTTCCTGCGGGAAAGGGATCCGACCCCTCGCCGTTCCGACAGCTCGCGGGAAACTGTCGAAGGCGGGGTGGGTCCGGTTGCGGGGGTGTGAGCGGCATGGATGCCGCGACCAAGCCCCCATGGATGGGTTTACGGCGTCCCCCCCGACCGGACCCGCCCCGCCATCCCACGGAATCCCGGCTTCTGCAGTTGCGTTTGCAGTTGCAGTTGCAGTTGCAGTTGATCCAGCGGGTGCCGGGCCGCAGACCCGGCCACCACCACCACCCATCAGTTGCGCTGGAACAGCGCCTTCACGTCATTCCGGAACGCCGCCTGGCTGTCCGCCCGGCTGTAGAACATATGCCCACCCGGATAGCTGCGCACCTGCACCCGATCCGGGTTGCTGCCCATCGTCGGCATCTGGTCCACCGTCAGGATCGAGCCCATGAACGGGCACGACAGGTCGTTCCAGCCATGCACGATCAGCACCTGCAGGTGCGGGTCGATCGCCACCGCCTGGCGCAGCTGGGTGACCGCTCCCTGGCGCAGCTCGCCACCGCGGTCCCACAGCCGGTTCACGTCGTAGTTCAGCGCCTGGTAGCGCGCATCGACCTTCCAGCCGACCACGCGGGTGACGAAGTCGACCATCGCCGTGGTCGTCGGCGCGATGATGCTGTCCAGCAGCGGATCATTGGCACGCTGTTCCGGATCGTTCGGGAACGGATCGAACGCGGTCACGTTGGAATCGTAGCGGCTGCCCAGCGTGCCCTTGTCGCGGAACACCTCGCGCAGGTAGGCCTGGGTTTCCAGGCGGCCACCGGCGCGGCGCACGAACTGCGGGTCAAGCCCGGTCAGCTCGGTCACCCGGCGCAGCATCGCCTCGGTCGCCTGCGGATCGCTGCGGCCCTTCATCAGCGCGGTGGCGTAGTCGCCACGGGTGTATTCGACCACTTCGCGCATCGCCGCATCGGTCAGCTTGCCCTGGCGCTCCAGGTGCGCCGCCGCGATCGACGGCAGCGTCTGCATCCACGCCATCGGCGAGACGTCGGCGTTGTCTTCCAGGGTCGGGCTCAGGTACGGCGACACCAGCACCAGGCCGTTCATCGCCACGCCCAGGCGCGTCTGCAGGTAGTGGGTGATGCGCGGGCCGCGGTAGCCGCCGTAGCTTTCGCCGGTCAGGTACTTGCGCGCGCCCATGCGCTGGTTGCGCAGCAGCCAGTCGTAGATCGAGCGCGACAGGTACTCGATGTCGGCGCTGGGGTTGTACAGCTGCTTCTTCGCCTCGTCATCGCCGATGCGTGCGCGGCTGAAGCCGGTGCCGACCGGGTCGATGAACACCAGGTCGGTGAAGTCCAGCCAGGTGCCCGGGTTGTCGTGCAGGGTGGCCGGTGCCGAGGCGCTGTCGCCTTCGGAACCGAAGGTGACCACCTTGGGCCCGATCGCGCCCATGTTGAGGTAGACCGACGATGCGCCCGGGCCGCCGTTGAGCGCGAAGGTCACCGGCCGGTCCTTGCCGGGCATGGTGTAGGCGGTGAACACCACATCGGCGATCACCTTGCCCTTGTCATCGCGCACCGGCAAGGTGCCGACGGTGGCGGTGTAGTCGAGGGTGCGGCCGGCCAGGCGGATGCTCTGGCGGACGGAGGCATCGGCCGGCAACGCGGGCGCCTCGGTCTTCTCCTCCTTGGCATCGGGCTTGGATTCGGCGGCCGACGCAGTGACGACGCAGGCGGGGGCAACGAGCAGGCCGACGCAGAGCGTGGCGATGTGCAGCAGGGACTTCATGGCACCAGGACGGTAGCGGAAGAGGGTCCTGATGCTAGGCCGCTGCCGCGCGTGCCGGATGTGTCCAAAGGCATGGCCGCGGCGGATCGCCGGTTGCAGCCAGATTCGGTCAAGCGGGAAGGACGCTGCGGTCGCCGTCGTCGGCCAGCAGGCCGTACACCGCCGAATCGGACAGCTCCCCCTGGATGCGCCAGCGCTGGCGCAGCACGCCTTCCAGGTGGAAGCCGAGGCGGTCGAGCACGTGCGCGGACGGGCGGTTGCGCGGGTCGATCTCCGCTTCAACCCGGTGCAGGCCCAGGGTGTCGAACAGATAGGTAACCACCTGCTGCAGCGCCTCGTGCATGTAGCCCTGGCCCTGCTTGCCCGGGGCCAGCAGGTAGCCGATCTCGGCGCGGGCTGCGTCGCGGTCCAGGGCGAACACCACGCAGATGCCCAGCAGCGGGCCGTCCAGTGATTCGCGCACCGCCAGCTTGAGCTGGGTGCCGGTGGTGTGCGCGGCGAGGTCGTCGTCGATCTGCGCGCGGGCCTCGGTCGGCCGCGTCCACGCCGGATGGTTCCAGAAGCGCATCACGTCCGGGTCGGACTGCAGGGCGAACAGGGCGGCCGCATCATCGCGGCGGATCGGGCTCAGGACCAGGCGCGCGCTGTGCAGCGGCAATCCCGGGAACAGCAGCGAGTGGCTGGCCAATACGAGGGTCCACGCAGATGAGGGGGCAGCCTGGGGTCGGATCCGTTTTCCGCGGGAAAACGGCTCTGACCCCGGTAACCCGGCACGACCAACATCGGGGTCAGAGCCCTTTCCTGCGGAAAGGGATCCGACCCCGCGCGGAGATCAGGCTTCCAGCGAAGCCAGGTCGCCCTTGCTCTCCAGCCAGCCCTTGCGATCAGATGCACGCTTCTTGGCCAGCAGCATGTCCATCAGCGAACGGGTCTGTTCGCCATCATCCACCGTCAGCTGCACCAGGCGGCGCGTATCGGGGTGGATGGTCGATTCGCGCAGCTGCGGCGGGTTCATTTCGCCCAGGCCCTTGAAGCGGGTGACGTTGACCGCGCCCTTGATCTTCTCGCGTTCGATCTTGTCCAGGATCGAGCGCTTTTCTTCCTCGTCCAGGGCGTAGAAGACCTGCTTGCCCACGTCGACGCGGAACAGCGGCGGCATCGCCACGAACACATGGCCGGCATCGACCAGCGCCGGGAAGTGCTTGAGGAACAGCGCGGTCAGCAGGGTGGCGATGTGCAGGCCATCCGAGTCGGCGTCGGCGAGGATGACGACCTTGCCGTAACGCAGGCCGGCGATGTCTTCCTTGCCCGGGTCGCAGCCGATGGCCACGGCCAGGTTGTGCACTTCTTCCGAGGCCAGCACGCTGTTGGACGACACTTCCCAGGTGTTGAGGATCTTGCCGCGCAGCGGCAGGATCGCCTGGAAGTCCTTGTCGCGGGCCTGCTTGGCGCTGCCGCCTGCCGAGTCACCTTCCACCAGGAACAGTTCGGTGCGCGACAGGTCCTGGCTGATGCAGTCGGCCAGCTTGCCGGGCAGGGCCGGGCCCTGGGTGACCTTCTTGCGGACGACCAGCTTCTCGGTCTTCAGGCGCGCACTGGCGCGCTCGATGGCGATCTGCGCGATCTTCTCGCCCAGCTCCACGTTCTGGTTCAACAGCAGGCTGAAGGCATCGTGGGCGGCGCCTTCGACGAAACCGGCGGCCTGGCGCGAGGACAGGCGTTCCTTGGTCTGGCCGCTGAACTGCGGGTCGGTCATCTTCAGCGACAGTACGAACGACACGCGGTCCCACACGTCTTCCGGGGCCAGCTTGACGCCGCGCGGCAGCAGGTTGCGGAAGTCGCAGAACTCGCGCAGCGCTTCGGTCAGGCCGGTACGCAGGCCGTTGGCGTGGGTGCCGTGCTGGGCGGTGGGAATCAGGTTGACGTAGCTTTCCTGCACCAGCTCGCCTTCCGGCAGCCAGGCCACGGCCCAGTCAACGATCTCCGTGTCCTTCTTCAGGTTGCCGACGAACAGATCGGCCGGCAGCGACTCGCGGTCGCCCAGCTCCATCTTCAGGTAGTCGCGCAGGCCGTCTTCGTAGTACCAGGTGTCGACTTCGCCGGTGGCTTCGTCGGTCAGCTTCACGGTCAGGCCCGGGCACAGCACGGCCTTGGCGCGCAGCAGGTGCTTGAGCGCACGCACGGCGAACTTGGGCGTATCGAAGTACTTCGGGTCCGGCCAGAAGCGCAGGCGGGTACCGGTGTTCTTCTTGCCGACCGTGCCGACCACTTCCAGCGGCGAGGCGCGGTCGCCATCGCGGAAGGTGATGCGATGCTCGGCACCGTCGCGCTTGATGTGGATTTCGACCAGGGTGGACAGCGCGTTGACCACGCTGACGCCCACGCCGTGCAGGCCGCCGGAGAAGGTGTAGTTGTTGTTGTTGAACTTGCCGCCCGCGTGCAGGCGGGTCAGGATCAGCTCGACGCCCGGGATCTTTTCTTCCGGATGGATGTCCACCGGCATGCCGCGGCCGTCATCGCTGACCTCCACGCTGCCGTCCTTGTACAGGGTGATCTCGATCGAGCGGGCGTGGCCGGCGAGGGCCTCGTCCACCGAGTTATCGATCACTTCCTGCGCCAGGTGGTTCGGGCGCGCGGTGTCGGTGTACATGCCAGGACGGCGCTTGACCGGGTCAAGGCCGGACAGGACTTCAATATCGGCGGCGTTATAGCGTGCGTTCATCTATCTTCAAAGCGCGGAGCGACGCGCAAGTGTGCGGCGTGGACGGGAATTTTGCACGCCTGCGGTTCAGCCTCGGCGCCGGGGAGGGGGTAAAATGACAGCCGCTGGAATCTGAACGCCGGCGCCCCCATGTCCAAGCCATACGCGAGGAGGACTCCATGAAGAAGTTGCTGACCATTGCGATCCTGGCCGCTGCCGCCGTTGCAGTGCCGCTGGTGATGGCGCAGAACGCAGGCCCGTCGGCCCCGCAGCAGGGTGACCAGGCGGATAAGGCCGCGCAGTCCGAGGCGGATGCCAAGGCCAAGCGCCGCGCCCAGGCCAATGCCGAAATGAAGGCCAAGGGCCAGCCGGTCCCGCAGCAGGAAGAAGAGGAAGAGGCGCGGAAGAAGAAGTAAGGCGCCCGCCGCCGAGGCTTCTGCCGCAAGGCTCTTGCCCCCGAACGCCCCGCAGTGCGGGGCGTTTTCTTTTAGTAGTGACGCCATCTGCCCCTTGGGTTGGCGGCCATCTATCTGTAAACTATGGCTTTCCGGGAGTAGTGCGTGTCCACCATTTGCGAATGGGCTGGACCGGCCATGCGTGGCCTCCAGCAATGCGGGTCGCAGGTGACGGTCGAATTGACCGGCACGGCCGCCCCGACCTCGCACGATGGTCCCCGTCCGGCGCCTGCCGCCGACCGGTCCCGCACCTCCCTCGCTGCCCCAGCGAACCGGAAAACCCCCTTTCTGCTCCACGCCCGCCCCTCGGGCAGGCGTGGCGCTGCCGTTTTCCATTTCCAGACAGGATGCTTGCAGCCATGACTCCCTTGATTTTCGTAACCGGCGGCGTGGTGTCCTCGCTCGGCAAAGGTATTGCCGCTGCGTCACTGGCCGCCATCCTCGAAGCGCGTGGCCTGAAGGTCACGATGATGAAGCTCGACCCGTACATCAACGTCGACCCGGGCACCATGAGCCCGTTCCAGCACGGTGAGGTTTACGTCACCGACGACGGCGCCGAGACCGATCTCGACCTGGGCCACTACGAGCGCTTCGTGCGTACCCGCCTGAGCCGCAAGAACTCGGTCACCACCGGCCGCATCTACGAGAACGTCATCCGCAAGGAGCGCCGCGGCGACTACCTGGGCGCCACCGTGCAGGTCATCCCGCACATCACCGATGAAATCCGCCGCTGCATCGACGAGGCCACCGAAGGCTACGACGTGGCCCTGGTCGAGATCGGCGGTACCGTGGGTGACATCGAATCGCTGCCGTTCCTGGAAGCGATCCGCCAGGTGCGCACCGAGCGCGGCCCGGAAAAGGCGCTGTTCATGCACCTCACCCTGGTGCCGTACATCGGCGCCGCCGGTGAGCTGAAGACCAAGCCGACCCAGCACTCGGTGAAGGAGCTGCGCTCGATCGGCATCCAGCCGGACGTGCTGCTGTGCCGTTCCGAGCAGGCCGTGCCGGATTCGGAGCGCCGCAAGATCGCCCAGTTCACCAACGTTTCCGAGCGCGCCGTCATCAGCGTGCCGGACGTCGACGTGCTGTACCGCATTCCGTCGGGCCTGCACGCGCAGGGCCTGGACGAGATCGTGGTCAACCAGCTGAAGCTGGCCGACAAGGTCGGCCCGGTCGACCTGTCGATGTGGGAGGACGCGGTCGATGCGACCCTGCACCCGCTGGACGAAGTGACCATCGCCGTGGTCGGCAAGTACGTCGACCACCAGGACGCCTACAAGTCGGTCGGCGAAGCCCTCAAGCACGGCGGCCTGCGTCAGCGCACCAAGGTCAACCTGAAGTGGCTGGAAGCGCAGGACCTGGAAGGCACCGACATGGCCGCGCTGGCTGATGTGGACGGCATCCTGGTGCCGGGCGGCTTCGGTGACCGTGGTTTCGAAGGCAAGGTGCTGACCTCGCAGTTCGCCCGCCAGAACAGCGTGCCGTACTTCGGCATCTGCTACGGCATGCAGGCGGCCGTGGTCGATTACGCGCGCCACGTGCTGGGCCTGGAAAACGCCAACAGCACCGAGAACGACCGCCAGTCGCCGGACCCGGTGATCGGCCTGATCACCGAATGGCGCACCGCCACCGGCGACGTCGAGAAGCGCGACGACAAGAGCGACCTCGGCGGCACCATGCGCCTGGGCCTGCAGGAGCAGCGCCTGAAGCCGGGCACCCTGGCCCGTGAGCTGTATGGCAAGGACGTGGTCTCCGAGCGCCACCGCCACCGCTACGAGTTCAACAACCGCTACCGCACCCAGCTGGAAGATGCCGGCCTGGTGATCTCGGGCAAGTCGATGGACGACACCCTGGTGGAAGTGGTCGAGCTGCCGCGTGACGCGCACCCGTGGTTCCTGGCCTGCCAGGCGCATCCGGAGTTCCTGTCCACGCCGCGCGATGGCCACCCGCTGTTCATCGGTTTCATCCGTGCCGCGCGTGAGCGCAAGGCCGGCGGCGCACTGCTGGCCGAAGCCCGCGCCTGACTTGTGAAGGGGGGCTTCGGCCCCCATCCTGCATGCTTCAACCCCAGCACGCCGGTTCTGCCGGCGTAGCGGACAACAAGGAAACGCCATGAAACTGTGTGGATTCGAGGTCGGGCTGGACCAGCCCCTGTTCCTGATCGCCGGCCCCTGCGTGATCGAGTCGATGCAGCTGCAGCTCGATACCGCCGGCAAGCTGAAGGAGATCACCGATCGCCTCGGCGTCAACTTCATCTTCAAGTCGAGCTTCGACAAGGCCAACCGTACCTCGGGCACCGCCTTCCGTGGCCCGGGCATGGAAGAAGGCCTGAAGGTGCTGGCCGAAGTGAAGAAGCAGATCGGCGTGCCGGTGCTGACCGACGTGCACGAATACACCCCGATGGACGAAGTGGCCTCGGTGGTGGACGTGCTGCAGACCCCGGCGTTCCTGGTCCGCCAGACCGATTTCATCCGCAAGGTGTGCGCGGCCGGCAAGCCGGTCAACATCAAGAAGGGCCAGTTCCTGGCGCCGTGGGACATGAAGCCGGTCGTCGAGAAGGCCAAGTCCACCGGCAACGAGCAGATCATGGTCTGCGAGCGTGGCGCCAGCTTCGGCTACAACAACCTGGTCAGCGACATGCGTTCGCTGGCGGTGATGCGTGATACCGGCTGCCCGGTGGTGTTCGATGCCACCCATTCGGTGCAGCTGCCGGGCGGGCAGGGCACCAGTTCCGGTGGCCAGCGCGAACACGTGCCGGTGCTGGCACGCGCGGCGGTGGCAGTGGGCATCTCCGGCCTGTTTGCCGAGACCCATCCGGATCCGTCCAAGGCGCTGTCCGATGGCCCCAACGCGTGGCCGCTGGACCAGATGGAAGCCCTGCTCGAGACCCTGATGGAGCTCGACGCGGTGACCAAGAAGCACGGTTTCTCGCGCTTCGCGTGAGTCTTGACCCGTGGGCGGCGCTGGAAGCCCAGCGTCGCCGGCGGCATTGGCGCAGCTGGCCGTGGGGCTGGGTGGCGCTGGCGCTGGACCTGCTCACCTGGGCGGCATTCGGCTACGCCGTGCTGCTGGGCGCTGCCGGCATGCGCATGCCTGGCGATGGTGCGGCCCCGCACTGGCAGGCCGTGATGCTCAAGGTTGCCTTCTGCGCGGCCGTCGTGATGTATGTGGCCAGTACCGCAAGCACCGTGCTGGGCTGGCGGCTGCAACGCGCGCGCGTCGGCGCTGCGCTGGCCGCGGTGCTGCTGGTCGTGCCTTCCATCCTGCTGGCGTGGACGCTGCTTGCCCAGCTGTGATGTTTCGTCCGTGGCCCCTGCGCCCATTCATGCGGTACCCATTCAGATGACGAGCGTGCTCCCGATGAGCCTGACCTCTTCCGCGCGCGTGCCGCGCCGACCCTGGCCCTGGGGCGCCTGCGCGCTGGGTCTTGCCGTGCTCGCCTGGGCCGCCCTGGGGGCAGGGCTCATGGTTTTCCTGTCTGCGATCGGCATGCCGGGCGACGGCAACCACGCGCTGGCCTCGAAGCAGTGGATCCTGATGCTGGCGATGGCCGTGCTGGCGCTGTCCGCGCTCGGCAGCGGCGTGGCCTCGGTACTGGCCTGGCGCACGCAGCGTGGCCGTGGCATGGCTGCGGTGGCGGCGTTGCTGCTGGCGCTGCTCGGCCTGCTGATCGCGGTGCCGCTGCTGGTGCAGGGGGCCGATCCGGTCGTGGCCAACGACACCATTTGGCAAGCGGCGGGCAGCCGGGGATAATCACGCGGCATTTCACATTTGTCGCATTCCCTCCTCCAGACAGGTAACCGGTCCGCTCATGAGTACGATCCGCAGCATCCACGCCCGTGAAATCCTCGACAGCCGTGGCAACCCCACGCTGGAAGCCGAAGTCATCCTGGAGGACGGTTCGTTCGGTCGCGCCGCGGTTCCCTCCGGCGCCTCGACCGGCACCAAGGAAGCGGTCGAGCTGCGTGACGGCGACAAGACCCGTTACCTGGGCAAGGGCGTGCGCAAGGCCGTCGAGAACGTCAACGGCGCCATCGCCAATGCACTGAAGGGCTTCGAAGCCGTCGACCAGGCCGGCCTGGATCGTCGCCTGATCGATCTGGACGGCACCGAGAACAAGGGCCGCCTGGGCGCCAACGCGCTGCTGGCCGTGTCGATGGCCGCCGCACATGCCGCCGCCGCTTCCAGCAAGCAGGCCCTGTGGCAGTATCTGGCCGCCAAGACCGGTGCGACCCCGTCGCTGCCGGTGCCGATGATGAACATCATCAATGGCGGCGCCCACGCCGACAACAACGTCGACTTCCAGGAATTCATGGTGCTGCCGGTGGGCTTCACCTCGTTCTCAGAAGCCCTGCGCGCCGGCACCGAAATCTTCCATTCGCTGAAGTCCGTGCTGAAGAGCCACGGCCTGAGCACCGCCGTGGGCGACGAAGGCGGCTTCGCGCCGGACTTCCGCAGCAACGTCGAAGCGCTGGACACCATCCTCGAAGCCATCGGCAAGGCTGGCTACACCGCCGGTGAAGACGTGCTGCTGGGCCTGGACGTGGCCTCCAGCGAATTCTTCGAGAACGGCAAGTACAACCTGGTGGGCGAGAACAAGCGCCTGACCTCCGAGCAGTTCGTCGACTTCCTCGCCGACTGGGCCGCGCAGTACCCGATCATCACCATCGAAGACGGCCTGGCCGAGAACGACTGGGCCGGCTGGAAGCTGCTGACCGACCGCATCGGCAAGAAGGTGCAGCTGGTGGGCGACGATCTGTTCGTCACCAACCCGAAGATCTTCCAGGAAGGCATCGACTCGGGCACCGCCAACGCGATCCTGATCAAGGTCAACCAGATCGGCACCCTGAGCGAAACCCTGGAAGCGATCGCCATGGCCGACCGTGCCGGCTACGCCGCCGTGGTCTCGCACCGTTCGGGCGAAACCGAAGACACCACCATCGCCGACATCTCGGTGGCCACCACCGCCACCCAGATCAAGACCGGTTCGCTGTGCCGCAGCGATCGCGTGGCCAAGTACAACCAGCTGCTGCGCATCGAGGAAGCCCTCGGCGCCAGCGCGCGTTACGCCGGTCGTGACGCGTTCGTGTCGCTGAAGCGCTGAGCCCATGCGCGACTGGCGCTGGCTGCTGTTGCTGCTGGCCCTGCTGCTGGCATGGCTGCAGTACCGTTTCTGGTTCGGCCCGGGCAATTCGGGTGAAGTGATGATGCTCGAAGCCCAGGTCGCCAACCAGGAGCGGGACAATGAAGGTCTGCAGCAGCGCAACGACGCGCTGGCTGCTGAAGTGAAGGACCTCAAGGAAGGCCAGGCCGCCATCGAAGAACGCGCGCGCAGCGAGCTGGGCATGATCAAGCCCGGCGAGAAGTTCTACCGCGTGGTGGAGGATGCGCCGGTCCGTCCGGCGCAGGCTGCACCGGTCGCGGCGCAGGTCGGCGACCACCCGGCGGACGTGCCGTGAGCGCGGCCATCTGGGCGGTCGTCCCGGCTGCCGGGCGCGGCACCCGTTTCGGCGCGCCGCTGCCCAAGCAGTACCTGCAGGCGGGCGGGCAGATCCTGCTCGCCCACACCCTGGATGCGCTGCTGGCGCACCCGGCGGTGGCCGGGGCGATGGTGGTCATCGGCGAGGACGATGCGGATTGGCCGGGCTGGACCGAGTGGTCCGGCAAGCCGGTGCTGACCTGCATCGGTGGTGCGACCCGCGCCGCCTCGGTGCTGGCCGGTCTGCAGGCCCTGCCGGACAGTGTGCGTGCCGACGAGTTCGTGCTGGTGCACGATGCCGCGCGGCCCAACCTGTCGCTGGCTGACCTCGGTCGCCTGCTGGAAGTGGGGCGTGCCGATCCGGTCGGCGCGATCCTTGCCGCACCCGTGCGCGATACCCTCAAGCGTGCCGGCGACGATGGTGGCATCGATGGCACCGAACCGCGCGAGCGCCTGTGGCGCGCGCTGACCCCGCAGCTGTTCCGTCGCCACCAGCTCATCCGCGCGCTGGCCGCTGCGGCCGCCAGCGGTGTCGACGTCACCGACGATGCCATGGCCATGGAGCGCCAGGGCCAGCGTCCGCTGCTGGTGGAAGGCAGCGAGGACAATTTCAAGGTCACCACGCCGGCCGACCTCGACCGTTTCGAATTCGTACTTTCCCGCCGCGCCGGCTGATCGCCCGCGCGGCCCTGCTGCAAGGGTTGCATCCATGAGCACCGCTCCGTTCCCGCCCGTCCGCATCGGCCAGGGCTACGACGTCCATGCCTTCGGTGAAGGCGACCACATCATGCTCGGCGGCATCCGCGTGGCACACAGCTGCGGCGTGCTGGCCCACAGCGATGGCGACGTCATCCTGCACGCGCTGTGCGATGCCATGCTCGGCGCCATCGCGCTGGGCGACATCGGCCAGCACTTCCCGCCCAGCGACGACCGCTGGAAGGGCGCCGACAGCAGTGATTTCGTCCGCCATTGCGACAGCCTGCTGCGCGAACGCGGCTGGCGCGTCGGCAACACCGACATCACCGTCATCTGCGAGCGGCCCAAGGTCGGCCCGCATGCGCTGGCCATGCGTGAACGCATCGGCGGCCTGCTGCAGCTGCCGCTGGACGCGGTCAGCATCAAGGCCACCACCTCGGAGAAGCTCGGCTTCACCGGCCGTGGCGAGGGCATCGCCGCGCAGGCCGTGGTCCTGCTGGTGGCGGCATGATTCCGTTGCCGCTGGCCTTTGGCGCGCCGCTGCTGAACGCGCGCATCCGCACCACGCCGGAGGATTTCCAGGTCGACGAACTGCCGGCCTTCGAAGCCACCGGTGAGGGCGAGCACCTGCTGCTGCACATCCGCAAGCGCGGCGCCAACACGGTGCACGTGGCCAAGGTGCTGGCGAAGTGGGCCGGCCTGCCGGAAATGGGCGTCAGCTACGCCGGCATGAAGGACCGCAACGCGGTCACCACCCAGCGTTTCAGCGTGCACCTGCCCAAGCGCATCGCCCCGGACCTGGCCACGCTGGCCAGCGACGAGATCGAAGTGATCGAGGCCATCTGGCACAACCGCAAGCTTCAGCGCGGTGCGCTGGCCGGCAATCGCTTCAAGCTGGTGCTGCGCGACGTGCAGGGCGATGCCGCGGCCATCGATGAGCGCCTGCAGCAGATCGCCACGCGCGGCCTGCCGAACTGGTTCGGCGAACAGCGTTTCGGTCGCGACGGTGGCAACGTGCCGGCCGCGCTGGCGATGTTCGGTGGCCGGCGCATGCGCCAGGACCAGCGTTCGCTGCTGCTGTCGGCTGCCCGCTCGGCGCTGTTCAATCGCGTGCTGGCCGCGCGCGTGGAGCAGGGCAGCTGGGACCAGCCGCTGGACGGCGAGGTGTGGATGCTCGACGGCAGCCGCAGCGTGTTCGGCCCAGAGCCGTACACCGATGTGCTGGCCGAGCGCCTGGCCCGCTTCGACATCCACCCCAGCGCGCCGCTGTGGGGCGAGGGCGAGCTGCGCAGCACCGACACCGCCCGCGCGCTGGAACTGGCCGCGCTGGACGATGAGGAATCGCAGGCCCTGCGTACCGGCCTGGAGGGCGCGCGCCTCAAACAGGAGCGCCGCGCGCTGCGCCTGCGTCCGGCGCTGCTGCAGCATCAGTGGCTGGCCGCGGACGTACTGGAGCTGTCGTTCGCCCTGCCGCCGGGCTGCTACGCCACGGCCGTGCTGCACGAGCTCGGCCCCGTCGAAGACGCCTCGCAGGCCTGACGGGCGGGTGGGGTGGGGGTATCCACGCCATGCGTGGATGAGGGACGCCGCGAGGAATCGTAGATCCACGCCATGCGTGGATGAGGGACGCCGCGAGGAATCGTAGATCCACGCCATGCGTGGATGAGGGCCGCCGGGTCGTAGATCCACGCCATGCGTGGATGAGGCGATCAGCGCCGTGCCAGCAGCACCAGCACTGCGCCGGTGCCACCCTGGCCGGTCGGTGCCGAGTGGAACGCGAGCACGTCGTTGCGCAGCCGCAGCAGGCGGTCGACCAGGTTCTTCAACACCGGCGCGCCGCCATCGGACTGCAGGCCCTTGCCGTGGATGATGCGCACGCAGCCGTACTCGTGCGCGTGCGCTTCCAGCAGGAACTGGCGCAGCAGCGTTTCGGCCTGCGCGGCGGTGGCGCCGTGCAGGTCCAGCTCGTCCTGTACCGAATACTGGCCGCGCTTCAGGCGCTGGAACATCCGCGGCGGCAGGTTGTCGCGGCGGTAGCTGGCGGTGTCGCCGGCTTCCAGCGGGCTGCTGTCGCGCAGCAGGCGGGCGAACTCGCCCGCGGCCTCGGCTTCGTCGCGTTCGGCCATGCGTGCGCGTGGCTTCGGTTTCGGCGCGGACGGTGCCGGCTCGACCTCCTTGCGCAGCGGCTTCACTTCGCCGATGGCCGAGCGGAACAGGGCGGCCGGATCTTCATCTTCAGGGTGCGACATGCGCACAGGGTAAACCGCCCGCGCGGGTCTGCCTATGTCGATTCGATGACGCGCATCACCACTGGCAGGGTAGGACCGGCGGCCCGCTTGCGGCACAATACCCGACGCACTTGCGCGATCGCCGGTTCCCGAGAGGGGCGCGGCCGGTCCCGCCCACGCGACAAGGTGACGGAATCGAATTCTTGGAAAATCAAGCGGTTAAATCGAAGATGCGCATCCTGGTCAGTAACGATGATGGCGTCGACGCCGCAGGCATCCGGATGCTTGCCGCCGTGCTGCGCGAGGCCGGCCATGAAGTGACGGTGGTCGCACCCGACCGCGATCGTTCCGGTGCCAGCAATTCGTTGACGCTGGACCTGCCGATCCGGCTCAAGCGCATCGACCACTACACCGTCTCGGTGGCCGGTACCCCGACCGACTGCGTGCACTTGGCGCTGACCGGCCTGCTCGAATTCGAACCTGACATTGTCGTTTCCGGCATCAACAACGCCGCCAACCTTGGCGATGACGTCATCTATTCGGGCACCGTCTCGGCGGCGATGGAAGGTCGCTTCCTCGGCCTGCCGGCGGTGGCCGTGTCGCTGGTCACCCGCAACCACGACCCGAAGCACTTCGAGACCGCCGCGCGTGCCGCGGTGGAGATCGTCGCCCGGCTGAAGGCCGATCCGCTGCCGGCCGACACCATCCTCAACGTCAACGTGCCCGACCTGCCGTGGAATGAGGTCAAGGGCTTCGAAGTGACCCGCCTGGGCAACCGCCATCGCGCCGAAGGCTGCATCGCGCAGAAGGATCCTCGTGGCAACGAGGTGTACTGGATCGGCCCGGCCGGCCGCGAGCAGGATTCCGGCCCCGGTACCGACTTCCATGCGGTGCGCACTGGCCATATCTCGATCACCCCCATCCAGGTCGACCTGACCCGCTACCAGGCACTGGAGAAGGTGGCCAGCTGGGTCGGCGGCCTCAGCGCCGCGCTGGACCAGCCGGCATGAGCCCGCGCCTGCGCCTGCAACCGGAAGCCGTCGGCATCGGCATGACTTCGCAGCGCGTGCGCGACCGCCTGGTCGACCGCCTGCGCGAAGCCGGCATCGTCGACGAGTCCACGCTGAACGCGATCCGGGTGGTGCCGCGCCATCTGTTCATCGACGAGGCGCTGGCCTCGCGCGCCTACGAAGACACCGCGCTGCCGATCGGCCATGGCCAGACCATCTCGCAGCCGTGGGTGGTGGCGCGGATGACCGAAGCGGTGCTGCAGGTCGCGCCGAAGAAGGTGCTGGAAGTGGGCACCGGTTCGGGCTACCAGGCCGCCGTGCTCGGCGCCGTGGGCCTGGAGGTCTACACCGTCGAGCGCATCGGCGATCTGCTGCGCCAGGCGCGCAAGCGCTTCCGCGCGCTGGGCATGAACATCCGCACCAAGCATGACGACGGCCGGGTCGGCTGGGCCGAACACGGTCCCTTCGATGCGGTGGTGGTCACTGCCGCGGCACCGGCCCTGGTCGATGCCCTGGTCGAGCAGCTGGCGGTCGGTGGGCGCCTGGTGGCGCCGGTCGGTGGGCCGGGCGGGCAGTCGCTGGTGCAGCTGGACCGCAGGGAAGACGGCAGCATCGAACAACGCGTGCTGGCACCGGTCACGTTCGTGCCGCTGCTGTCTGGCATGCTCGATTGAATCCACGGAGCAGGGTTGCATGAAGATTTTCGGGCCGCTGTACGAGCGGGCGATGAAGTGGGCGGCGCACGAACGCGCGCCGACCTACCTGACGGTATTGAGTTTCTTCGAAGCCATCATCTTCCCGGTCATGCCGGAAGTGATGCTGGCGCCGATGTGCGTGGCCCAGCCCAAGCGCGGCTGGTGGTTCGCCACGCTCAGCCTTGCCGGCTCCATGGTCGGCGCGGTGGTCGGCTACGCGCTGGGTCATTTCGCGTTCGAAGCGATCAAGCCGCTGTTCGAGGCGCTGGGCATGCTGCCGGCCATCGAGCAGGGCATCGCCACGGTGCAGGCCAAGATGGCCGAGTCGCCGTGGGCGGTGTTCACCTTCCTGGTGCTGGGCGGCTTCATGCCCATCCCGATGAAGGTCTTCACGTGGGCTTCGGGTATCGTCGGCGTGCCGATGCCACAGTACCTGCTGAGCATGTTGATCGGCCGCGGCAAGCGCGTGTACGTGCTGGCTGCGGTCATCCGCATCGGCGGTGCGCGTGCCGAAGCGGCGCTGCGTCGCTGGATTGAACCGCTGGGCTGGATCGCCACCGTACTGGTGGTGGGGCTGGTTGCCTGGCTTGTATGGAGGTCGAAGTTCGCATGAGTGCAGATCGTCTGAGCAAGGGAGTGCGCGTCGGCGCGCTGGCGTTGCTGGTATCCACCCTGGCCGCCTGTGGCACCGCCACCGTCGTCCGCCCCGGCGGCAGCAGCGGTGGCAGCACTGTCAGCACGCCGAAGGCCTCGGTGCCCAAGCCCGGGCAGACCGTGGTCGTGCGCAAGGGCGACACGATCTATGCGCTGGCCCGCATCCATGACATCACTCCGGCCGACCTGATCGCCTGGAACCGCCTGGACAACCCGTCGCAGATCTATCCGGGCCAGGTCATCCGCCTGTACCCGGCCGGTGCCACCGGCGGTCGCGCGCCGACCACGGTGGTGACCCCGCCGCGCGGCAGCGCAGGCACGACCACCCCGGCGCCTGCGCCGGTGGCGACGGCGCCGGTAGGGCCGGTGAAGAGCAACATCGACTGGCGCTGGCCGGCCGATGGCGCGATCGTCGGCCGCTACGTGGCCGGTGACGCGACCAAGCAGGGCGTGGACATCGCCGGCACCAGCGGCGCCGCCGTGCGCGCCACCGCCAACGGCGTGGTGGTGTATTCCGGTGCCGGCCTGGTCGGCTACGGTGAGCTGATCATCATCAAGCACAGCGACCAGTGGCTGTCGGCCTATGGCCACAACCGCAAGCGCCTGGTCAACGAAGGCCAGAACGTCAAGGCGGGCGAGCAGATCGCCGAGATGGGCCGCACCGGTGCGAACCGCGACATGCTGCACTTCGAGATCCGCTACAACGGTAAGCCGGTCGACCCGCAGCAATACCTGCCGGCACGTTGATCGTCGATTCGCTTTCTGGGCGGATCCCCGGCCCGGCGTAGCACGCCGGGCGTTCGCCGACGGCGCGGCCCATGGGCCGCAAACGCCGACGGCTCACCCGCTACAACGGCAAGCCGGTCGACCCGCAGCAGTATCTGCCTGCGCGCTAGCGCGGCAGATACGGGTAGCGCCGGGCCACGCCCGGCGGCTCCTGCGTCAACCTTCCAGAATGAAGGCGGCGGCGACCTTGCGGCCTTCGCCGGCAAGGATGTTGAACGTGCGCGCGGCGGCCGGGTTGTTCATCACTTCCAGGCCGATGCCACGCGACAGGCAGGCGGCCATCACCGCGGCCGGCGGAAACACCTGGCGGTCGCCGGTGCCCAGGACGATCAGCGCCGGATTCAGCGCAAGAATCGCTTCGATGTCGGCCAGCTGCAGGTCCGCGGCCTGGCGCACCGGCCACTGCGCGACCAGCTGGTCGGGGGTCAGGAAGAAGCTCTGCCCCAGCACCTGGTCGTTGACCTTGGCCGAGCGGCCGTCGGCAGCGCGCAGGCTGTAGGCGTAATCGGGCGGTTCGTGGTTCAGCTGCATGGGGGCAGGGCGATCAGCCGCGCGGCAGCACGATCTGGCGCTGTTCCTTGCTCGGGCGGTACAGCACGGCAACGTGGCCGATGCGCTGCACCAGCGCCGCCTCGGTGGCTTCGACGATCTCGGCGATCATCGCGTCACGGGCGTCGCGGTCCTCGGCGGCAACCTTCACCTTGACCAGTTCGTGGCGCTCCAGGACTTCGTTCAGCTCGGCGATGAAGGCCGGCGTGATGCCCTTGCCGCCGGTCTGCAGCAGGGCCTTGAGGTCGTGGGCGTGGCCGCGCAGGAAACGGGTCTGGGAGGCGGTCAGTGCGATGGACATGCAGGAAAAGGGGGTTGAATGGGACGATCAGGGTATCATGACGATCCCATCAGCCCCTATTTCCAATGGCCACCCGTAGCAAAAGCAGCCAGCGCTGGCTCAAGGAACACTTCTCCGACCCCTTCGTGAAGAAGGCGCAGGCCGAAGGCATGCGCTCGCGCGCGGCCTACAAGCTCGAGGAGCTCCTCGAACGTGACCGCCTGCTGAAGCCGCACATGGTGGTCGTCGACCTCGGCGCGGCCCCGGGCGGCTGGTCTCAGCAGGTCCGGAGACAGATTGGCGACACCGGCCGCGTGCTCGCGCTGGACATCCTGGACATGCCGCCGCTGGCCGGCGTGGAGTTCCTTCACGGTGACTTCAGGGAAGAAACCGTCCTATCGCAGTTTGAAGCCATGCTCGGGGATCAGCCGGTAGACCTTGTGCTGTCGGACATGGCCCCCAATAAGAGTGGTGTGGGTGCGGTCGACCAGCCGCGGATGATGCACCTGGCCGAGCTTGCGCTGGACTTCGCCGACAACCACCTCAAGACCGGTGGGGCGTTCCTGATCAAGCTGTTCCAGGGCGAAGGCTTTGACGACTACGTGCGCGAGATGCGCCGCCGGTACGACAAGGTCTCCATCCGCAAGCCGGAAGCATCGCGCAAGCGCTCGCCCGAGGTGTATGCCTTGGGACAGGGAAAACGCGCCCACATGAAGTAAGCTCGCCGAGTACGCTCGACCCCAACGCAAGACCCGCACTAAGAGGAACGCCGGAGCCAATGAGGATGAACGACTTGACCAAGAACCTCCTGCTATGGGTGGTCGTCGCCGTCGTGCTGATGGTGGTCTTCCAGAGCTTCTCGCCCAAGTCCTCCGGGGCCGGGGCGCAGGGCGCGACGTATTCGCAGTTCCTGGACCAGGTGGACAGCGGCAACGTGCAGAAGGTCACCTTCGGTGGCGATTCGCGCGGCCTGACCAACCAGCTCACCTACACCACCCGTGGCGGCCAGACGGCCACCATCGCCGCGCCGGCTGATCGCGACCTGATCAACGTGCTGCGCACCAAGAACGTGGACATCGTGCAGGAAGAGCCGTCCAGCGGCATTTCCTTCGCGGCGATCCTGATGAACTTCCTGCCGGTCATCCTGATCATCGGCTTCTGGCTGTTCATCATGCGCCAGATGCAGGGCGGTGGCGGCGGTGCCAAGGGCGCGATGTCCTTCGGCAAGTCACGCGCCAAGCTGCAGGGCGAGGACCAGATCAAGGTCACCTTCGCCGATGTCGCCGGCTGCGACGAGGCCAAGGAAGAAGTGGGCGAACTGGTCGACTTCCTGCGCGACCCGTCCAAGTTCACCAAGCTGGGCGGCAAGATCCCGCGCGGCGTGCTGATGGTGGGCCCGCCGGGTACCGGCAAGACGCTGCTGGCCAAGGCCATCGCCGGCGAAGCCAAGGTGCCGTTCTTCTCGATCTCCGGTTCGGACTTCGTGGAAATGTTCGTCGGCGTCGGCGCCAGCCGCGTCCGCGACATGTTCGAGCAGGCCAAGAAGCACGCGCCGTGCATCATCTTCATCGACGAAATCGACGCCGTCGGTCGCCACCGTGGTGCCGGCCTGGGCGGCGGTCATGACGAGCGCGAGCAGACCCTGAACCAGCTGCTGGTCGAAATGGACGGCTTCGAGGGTGGTGAGGGCGTGATCGTCATCGCCGCGACCAACCGTCCGGACGTGCTGGACCCGGCGCTGCTGCGCCCGGGCCGTTTCGACCGCCAGGTCGTGGTCGGCCTGCCGGACGTGAAGGGCCGCGAGCACATCCTGAAGGTGCACATGCGCAAGCTGCCGCTGGCCGACGACGTCGAGCCGATGGTGATCGCGCGTGGTACCCCGGGCTTCTCCGGCGCCGACCTGGCCAACCTCTGCAACGAGGCTGCCCTGTTCGCTGCGCGTGGCAACGAGAAGGAAGTCCGCATGGACCACTTCGACCGTGCCCGCGACAAGATCCTGATGGGTGCCGAGCGCCGCTCGATGGCCATGAGCGAGGAAGAGAAGACCCTGACCGCCTACCACGAGGCAGGCCACGCCATCGTCGGCCGCCTGGTGCCCGAGCATGATCCGGTCTACAAGGTCACGATCATTCCGCGCGGTCGTGCGCTGGGCGTGACCATGTACCTGCCGGAAGGCGACAAGTATTCGATGAACCGCGTGGCGATCAAGTCGCAGCTGTGCTCGCTGTACGGCGGCCGCGTGGCCGAGGAGCTGATCTTCGGCGCCGACAAGGTCACCACCGGTGCGTCCAACGACATCGAGCGTGCCACCAAGATGGCCCGCAACATGGTCACCAAGTGGGGTCTCTCGGACCAGCTCGGCCCGATCGCCTATGGCGAAGAGGATGACGAGGTGTTCCTGGGCCGTTCGGTCACCCAGCACAAGAGCGTGTCCAACGACACCGCGCGCCGCATCGACGAGGAAGTGCGCAACATCCTCGACGAGGCCTACGCACGCACCACCGAGCTGATGACCGCCAACCTGGACAAGCTGCACGCGATGTCGCAGCTGCTGCTGCAGTACGAGACCATCGACGCGCCGCAGATCGACGCCATCATGGAAGGCCGCGATCCGCCGACGCCGGCTGGCTGGAACAAGTCCAACAAGGACGGTGGTGGCAACGACAAGGGCGGCGACGCCCGTCCGCTGCCGCCGATCGCCGGCCCGGCCGAGTCGCACTGACGGCCCGCCATTGCTGATCGCAGACGAGGCCGGGGAAACCCGGCCTCGTTGTTTCCGGGCCCAGACGCCCGATTGAATTCACCGCCTTACGCTGGAGCCTGCATGTCCGTTCCCCCGCCGCAACCGATCTCCCATACCGTTGAAATGGTCATCGCGACCATCGTCGGTGTCGCCGTGGGCCTGAGCGTGGACAACCTGCTGCTGGGCTGTGGTGTCGGCATCGCCGTCGGCATCCTGCTGAGCATCATCAAGACGCTGTACGTGGACCGGAAGCGCCGCCGGCAGCGTTGAGGGTTTTCTCTTGGCAGGGCTGCGCCCTGCACCTGCAGAAGCAACGTCAACGTCAACGTCAGAAGCCTGCATTCCGTGGGATGGCGGGGCGGTGTGGGTGGGCAGGACACGCCGTAAACCCATCCATGGGGGCTCGATGGCGCCATCCATGGCGCCA
>NZ_JBRRCR010000065.1:0-23422 GCF_056759115.1 Stenotrophomonas sp. STEN087
GGCCTGCCAAAAACTCCTGGGTCTTTTCCCCCGTTGGTCTAGTGCTCTCCGCTTGTATCCCCAAGATCCCGCCTTGGCCGCGATTTTCCCCCATGGGTCTACTCTACCCGGTCGCCCCCCCCCAGTCGCCCCCCCCCAGTCGCCCCCAGCCGAATCCGGCCCGTGCATCGAAGGGCGCCGGAATCCTCCGGCGCCCGTCGCACTTACATCCAGCCCGGTACCACGAACACCAGCCAGGCCAGCAGCGGGCCAAACGCCACCACCAGGCCGCTGTATACCAGGAAGCGGCGGAACAGCGTCTCGCGCTCTTCCTTCGCGGCCGAGGCCACCACCAGCGCGCCGTTGGTCGAGAACGGGCTGACGTCGACGATGGTGGACGACACCGCCAGCGCGCAGATCACGCCGGCCGCACCCAGGTGGCCCTGCATCAGGAACGGCACCGCCAGCGGAATGGTCGCGCCCAGCACCGCCGCCGACGAGGCGAATGCGGACACGATGCCGCCGACATAGCAGACCAGCAGCGCACCCAGCAGCGGGATGCCGATGCTGGAAACACCATGGCCGATGAAGTCCACCGCGCCGGCATGTTCGAGCACGCCGATATAGGTCACCACGCCGCAGATCAGCAGCACGGTCGACCAGCTGATGCCATCCACCGCACCCTTCTGGCTCTGCGGCGAGAGCAGAGCCAGCACCACCGCGACGGTGATCGAGACCAGGCCGACGTTGAGGTTGTAGATCAGCGCGGCTACGCCCAGGCCGAGCAGGCCGATCAGGGTGAACAGACGCTCGCGGGTGAAGCGCACCGCATCCAGCGCGGCCGGATCATTGGACAGCGTGCCACCACCGGCGGCGACCAGCGCGCCGTGTCCTTCGATGGCGAACTGCCGCGACGACGCCTGCGGGCCACCGGCCATGGCGAGCTCGGCATTGCCTACGCCACCGGCGGCGGTGATCGAACCGCGGCGCATCAGCGCGATGCCGCCGAAGGCCAGGAAGCAGATGATCGCCATCATGAAGTTGAAGCCGAGGCTGGTCAGGAACACCGCCATCTCGGTCACTTCCAGGCCGGCCTTCTGCACCACGCCATTGGTGATGCTGCCGTACACGCTGATCGGCGAGAAGCCACCGGCCTGCGCACCATGGATCACCAGCAGGCCCATCATCAGCGGGTTGATGTTGTACTGCTTGGCGAAGCGCAGCGCGACCGGGCCGATGATGGCCACCGCAGCCGGACCCAGCGCGCCGAAGGCGGTCAGCACGGCGGTGATGACGAACATCACCCACGGAATGGCCACGATGTGGCCGCGTACCGCTTTCACCGCCCAGTGCACCAGCAGGTCGATGGTGCCGTTCTTCTGCGCGATGGCGAACAGGTAGGTGATGCCGACCAGGGTCAGGAACAGGTCACCGGGGAAGCCGGCGAGCACGTCCTTGCCCCCCATGTCGACGAAGATGCCGCCGATGATGAAGGCGAGGGCGAAGGCCACCGCACCCATGTTGATGGGCATCGCGGTGGCGACGATGAACATGATCACCAGACCGATGATCGTTGCGATTTGTGGACTCATGCGCCCTCCCAGACACGTGACTCGGGTACAGCTCGGATGGAGACCCGCCATCCCGGGGTAAGGCGTCGTACAACGTGATGCGTGATACGTACTGCTCGAACCCGTTACTGCAGCCGCTCCAGCGCGCTGCGGACCCATGCCGCCGCGCCGTCCAGGCTCTGGAACTCTTCCACCGCGCGCACCTCGCAGCACGGATAGGACGGCGCGACCATGTGCGCCAATGCATTGCCCGGGCCCAGCTGCAGGAATACCCGCGCGCCGCGCTCGAAGGCCTGGCGCATCACCTGCGCCCATTCAATGGTCTGTGCCAGCTGCGCCGACAGCGTGTGCATCGCTGCTGCGCGGTCCCGCACCGGGCGCGCATCGATGCCGGCCAGCAGCGGCAGGCGCGGGGCCTGCAGCGGCGAGGCATCGAGTGCAGCGGCGAACGGTGCGACGGCAGCGTGCAGCAGCGGCGTATGCGCGGGCACATGCACCGGCAGCGGGCGGATCTCCGCGCCCTGCGCGCGCGCGGCATCGTCTAGGGCCTGCAGGGAAGCCTGCGTGCCGCCGACGATGAAGTGATCGCGGCCGTTGGCGATGGCCACATGCGCGCCGTGTGCATCACACAGCGGCTGCAGCGTGTGGCGCTCCAGCCCCAGCACGGCCCGCATGCCTGCGTCGGCAGGGCTGGCCGCATCCATCAGTTGCGCGCGCTGCGCGGCCAGGGCCAGGCAGGTACCTGCATCGAAGCCGCCGGCAACCGCATGCGCAGCCAGTTCACCGATGCTGTAGCCGGCCACCAGCAGCGGTGCCGGTAACGCCTCGCGCAGGCCATGCCAGTGCGCCAGCGTTGCAGCACACAGCAGCGGTTGCGCCAGCGCGTTGTCGAAGCGTGCTTCGTCGGCGGCGGCCGCGAACACATCACGGCCGAGTACGGCGCTGGCCGACGCCAGTACGTCGCGGGCCGCAGGCAGCTCGCGCACGCGGTCGAACATCGCCGCGTGCTGCGCACCTTGTCCGGGGCAGAGCAGGGCCAGGCTCATGCGCCCTCCTGCTGCAGCAGGAACCAGCTGCAGGCCAGCAGGTCGGCGCTGCCACCCGGGCTCAGGCGGCGCGCGACGAAGCCCTCTCCGATGCCGTGCAGGCGAGTTTCCCAGCCGGGTGCGAAGGCACCGCCCGCCTCGATGAAGCGGCGCGCCTGCTGCTGCGCCCAGGCCAGGCCATCTGCGCCGCCACGGTGCAGCAGGTTGAGATCGTCCACCTGCGCGACCAGCTGCATCAGGGTCTGGCACATCGCTGCATCACGCGGCAGGCCGTTGTGCAGGGCATGGCGCAGGGTCGGTACGGCCAGCTCGCGCAGCACGGGGTAACCGGCGGCGGCCTGTTCGCGCACGCCCGGCACGCCATGGCGCAGGCGCGCGCGCTGGCCGGGGCTGTTCGCATCCAGCGGCGCCGCGGCGAAATCATCCGCCCAGTGCTGCACGGCCAGGCAGACCTGCGCAGCGGGCGCGGCGTGGCCCTGCTGGCGGTGGCAGCGTGCAGCAGCAGCCACCAGCAGGCCCAGGCTGAAGATGGCGCCGCGATGGGTATTGATGCCGCCGGTGGCGCGCAGCATTGCGTGCTCGGCGGCGATGCCGTGCGCGCACAGGCTGGCGAACGGCGCATCAGCGGCACCGGCGTCGGCAATCGCGGTGAAGTAGTGGCGCAGCGCGAACAGGCTGCGCAGGAACGTACCGGCATCCATGTCGTGATGGCTGCCGGTATCGAACGGCGTGACCAGGCCCGGCTTGGGCGCGCAGGCCAGTTCCGCATGCAGGCTGGCGATGGCCAGGCGACCCAGGCGCGCGCTGTCGACGCGGCGCGTGACGGGGCGGTCAGCATGGGCCTGGGCGTTCATGCGGCCACTCCGGTGGCCACGAACAGCCGTTCGCGGGCTTCGAGCGCAGCACCTTCCAGGCGTTTGACCAGCACCTGGCGGCTGCCACCGGCGTATTCGCGCCAGTTCACCGCGCCGCCGTCAGCCAGGCACAGTTCGCCGTCCACCCGACGGCCGTGCTCGGTTTCCCACTGCTGCAGTCGCGCCACCAGTGCATCGGCCTGTGCCGTGGCGTCAACCTGCCACAGCAGGTCGATGTCCGATGCGGCGTGCACATAGGGCAGGCCGCTCAGGTGCTGCCAGGCGAAGGCACCGAACACACGGGCCGGCGCAAGGCGGGCCAGTGCGTGCAGCGCGGCCTGCCAGTCGTTGGCAACGCCGGTGGTGAGGATGGCTTCCAGCGTCGGCGGCGGCTGCTGGCGCAGCATGTCGTGCAGCGGCACGCGCAGCGCCAGGCGTTGTTTGCCTTCTCTCGGCGGCAGCGGCACGCCCAAGCGCAGGCGCGGGTCGGGATCATCCACGGCACGCCGCGCCACCATGGCCGGCTGCCCCTGCGCGAACCACGCCGCCAGGCGCGGTTCCTGCGCGGCCACGTCGGCCCGCCAATCGGCTTGCGCCGACAGCCAGACCAGCGTGTGGCGGGCGGGCCGGTCAGGCATCGCCGCGGGCCACCGCAGTGCAGACATCCGCCGCAAGCGCGCGGCCACCACGCTCGGCACCGCGTGCGGCACGCAGGTCGCCGTCGCTGGGCGTGCGCAGCGCCTGCAGCAGGTGCTGGGCGAGGTCACCGTTCCACAGCGATTCGACCGCGCCCATCGACACGTAGCTGGCCACGCCCGGCGCGAACACCGGCGAGCTCTGGCTGAGCGCCTGCAGTTTTTCCAGCGGTTGCTTGGTTACCCGCGCCATCGCGCGCAGGTCCATCACCCGCACCTGCGCATCGGGCAGGGCATGGATGTGGTCGGCCATCAAGCCGAAGGACAGGAAGCCACCGCTCACCGATTCGCCGTAGACCAAGGTGACCAGGCGCGCGCCACGACGGCGGGCCAGGTCGATCGTCTGCGCGAGGTGGGCGAAGTAACCATTGATGCCCAGCAGTTCATCGCGGCGGGCCAGGCGCTGGCCGGCGGTGTCGGCCAGCATCACGATCGGCCGCTGCGGGTGTGCGGCGGTACTGGCCAGCACGGTTTCGGCCAGCGCCAGCGCATGGTCGACGCCGACCTCGATGCGGTCGGTGGTGCCGATCACCGTCACTTCGCCATCTTCGGTGCTAGCCGTGCCGGTCAGTACCGAATCATTGATGTTGATGCGGTGGCCGCGCGGGAACAGGGCGTCGAGCAGGGTCTGCAGCGGGGCGCTCATGGCAGGCTCCGGTCGGCGGTGGCGGCGAGGAAGGCGTCGGTGTCCAGCAGCGGCAGGCGCTCGGGCTCGGCGATGCCCTGGCGGGTCCAGATCTCCAGTCCATCGCGGCAGTCGCCCCAGGCCTGCACGCGTGCCTTCAACGCGGCGTGGCGGGCCTGCAGGGCGCTCAGTGCAGTGTCGGTATCGCGGCTGGCGGCGTCGGCCTGCAATGCATCGGCGGCGGCGCGGGCGAAGGCTTCGATGGCGTCGGGCACCAGCACCTGCGCCTGGTCGATCAGGTAGCGGTGCTTGCCGCCCGTCACGCGCCAGACCAGTGCGCGGTCGCGCGAATCGAACTCTTCCACGCCGCGCACGGTCTCGATCACTTCCGGCCCGGACAGTGACAGCCGGCCTTCCTCGGACATGATGACGGTGGTGCAGCAGCGGGCGACGATGCCCATGCCGCCGAACGCGCCGTTGCCGCTGCCGATCAGTGCTACTACCGGTACGCCGGCAGCGCGTGCGCCCAGGGTGGCGCGCATGATTTCGGAAATCGCGATCAGGCCGGCATTGGCTTCGTGCAGGCGCACGCCGCCGGTATCCAGCAGCAGGAGCACCCCATCGGGATGTGTCTCTGCGGCGCGGCGCAGCAGGCCGGTCTGCTTGGCGCCGTGCACTTCGCCGACGCCACCGCCCATGAATTCACCCTGCTGCGCGGCCAGCAGCACGCGCTTGCCCTGCAGTGTCGCTTCGCCGACGACGATGCCATCGTCGAAGGCGGCCGGCTGGTCGAGCTGGGCCAGGTGCGGGCTCATCATGCGCCGTGCGGGGCCGAGGAATTCGCGGAACGAACCGGCGTCGACCAGGCCGGCGATGCGTTCGCGTGCATCGGCTTCGTAATAGCTGTGGCGTTGCACGTGGCTCATGGGGTGCCTCCGGCCAGCAGGGTTTCCACGGCCTGGTCCAGGCGCAGGCTGACCACGGCCGGGGTAGCACCGGCATCGTTGATCGAGACGCGCACGTCGCGCAGGGGATGGCGCTGGGCGAAATCGGCAATGACCGCCTGCCAGATGGTGCCGAAGCCCTGCGCGGCGGTGATGATGCGCACCGTCATCGCCCCGTCCTGCGCGGCAGGTTCCAGCAGGATTTCCAGGTTGCCCGAGGCGAGCACGCCCACCAGCACCGCATCGCGCGGGAACTGCACGGGGGTGCGGCCGTCGAATCGATAGTCGAGGGTTTCCATGCTCAGTCCCTTACCAGTTGCGGAAGCGCTTGGGCGGGTCGTACAGGCCGCCGGACCAGCGCACCAGGTCCTTCACCGAACGCGCGGCCAGCAGGTCACGGCTGGCATCGCGCGGCGAGATGCCGAGATCTTCGGGGCGACGGATCACGCCGCGGTCGCGCAGGTTTTCCACCATCGCGCGGTCGCGGCCGAGGCCGACGGCGGTGTAGCCGGAGACACCGCGGATCGCCTGTTCGCGTTCCTCCGGTGTGCGACACAGCAGCAGGTTGGCGATGCCTTCCTCGGTCAGCACGTGGCTGACGTCGTCGCCGTAGATCATCACCGGCGGCAGCGGCATGTCCGCGCGCTCGGCCAGTTCCCAGGCGTCCAGTCGCTCGACGAAGGCGGGCGCCATGTGCTCGCGGAAGGTTTCCACCATCTGTACCACCAGCTTGCGCCCGCGCGGCATTTCGCCCGGCCGCGCGGCCTGCTGGCCAGCCTTGATCCAAGCATCGCTGGCGTGGCGGCGGCCGCGTGCATCCGAGCCCATGTTGGGTGCGCCACCAAAGCCGGCGATGCGGTCGCGGGTGGCGGTGGAGCTGTTGCCCTGCAGGTCGATCTGCAGGGTCGAGCCGATGAACATGTCGCAGGCATACAGGCCGGCGGTCTGCGAGAACGCGCGGTTGGAGCGCATCGAACCGTCGGCACCGGTGAAGAACACATCGCCACGTGCGGCGATGTACTTCTCCATGCCCAGTTCCGAACCGAACGAATGCACCGATTTGACGAAGCCCGATTCGATCGCCGGAATCAGCGCCGGGTGCGGGTTCAGCGCCCAGTGCTGGCAGATCTTGCCCTTCAGCCCCAGCGATTCGGCGTAGGTCGGCAGCAGCAGTTCGATGGCCGCAGTGTCGAAGCCGATGCCGTGGTTCAGGCGGTTGACGCCGTACTCGGCGTAGATGCCCTTGATGGCCATCATCGCCATCAGCACCTGGATCTCGGAGATCTGCGCCGGGTCGCGGGTGAACAGTGGTTCGATGTGGTTCGGGCGCGGCGCCTGCACCACGAAGTTGACCCAGTCAGCGGGGATATCGACGCGGGGGAGGGTGTCGACGATTTCGTTGACCTGGGCGATGACGATGCCGCCGCCAAAGGCGGTGGCCTCGACGATCACCGGGGTGTCTTCGGTGTTCGGGCCGGTATAGAGGTTGCCGTGGCGGTCAGCGGCCTGCGCGGCGACCAGCGCCACGCGCGGGGTGAGGTCGATGAAGTAGCGCCCGAACAGTTCCAGGTAGGTGTGGATGGCACCGATCTGGATGCGCCCTTCGGCCACCAGGTTGGCCAGCCGCACCGACTGCGGGCCTGAGAACGAGAAGTCCAGCTTCGACGCGATGCCGCGCTCGAACACATCCAGGTGCGAGGGCAGCGACAGCACCGACTGCACCATGTGCAGGTCGTGCACCCGTACCGGGTCCAGGTCGGCCAAGGCCTGGGCGAGGAAATCGGCCTGCTTCTGGTTGTTGCCCTCCAGGCAGACCTTGTCGCCCGGCTCCAGCAGGGCATGCAGCAGGTCGGCCACATCCGCGGCGGCGACCTCGCGGCCCCTGGCCCATGGCGCGGCCCGTTCCAGGCGGGCCTGGCGGCTGCGTTCCAACGTGTCCCAGCTCGGGTTCATCGACCGGCTTCCGATTGGTGTTGAAATAATTACGGCATAATTATGGAGCAGTGTGCAACCCGCAGCGCAGCAAATAAAGGGCCCGCACGCAGGCGGGCCCATTCATGTTGGCCACGACCGTGGGTCGTGGCGGCGCGGGGAGGCAGGTTCCGACCAAACGGCCCCCACCGGGATTGCGTCAGTAGATCCACGCCATGCGTGGATGGGGCCCGTGATGGGGTCAGAGCCCTTTCCTGCGGAAAGGGATCCGACCCCGGCATGCGGTGTGCATTGCGCCAGTAGATCCACGCCATGCGTGGATGGGTCCCGTGATGGGGTCAGAGCCCTTTCCTGCGGAAAGGGATCCGACCCCGGCATGCGGTGTGCATTGCGCCAGTAGATCCACGCCATGCGTGGATGGGTCCCGTGATGGGGTCAGAGCCCTTTCCTGCGGAAAGGGATCCGACCCCGGGCATGCGGCCGGGATTGCGCCGGTAGATCCACGCCATGCGTGGATGGGGTCCCGTGATGGGGTCAGAGCCCTTTCCTGCGGAAAGGGATCCGACCCCGGGCATGCGGCCGGGATTGCGCCGGTAGATCCACGCCATGCGTGGATGGGGTCCCGTGATGGGGTAAGAGCCCTTTCCTGCGGAAAGGGATCCGACCCCGGGCATGCGGCCGGGATTGCGCCAGTAGATCCACGCCATGCGTGGATGGAGCCCCGGTGTGGGGTCAGAGCCCTTTCCTGCGGAAAGGGATCCGACCCCGGCATGCGGTGACCTTAGAACTTCCAGCGCAGGCTGGCCGCCACGAAGCGCGGTTCGCCGTAGTTGTTGTAATCCAGGTTGGCCCAGTAGGTCTTGTCCAGCGCGTTGCGCACGCTCAGCGTCGCCGTCCAGTTGTCGCTGATGCGGTAGTTGGCGTTGAACTGCACCAGCGCATAGGCCGGCTGGTTCACCGTCACCGTGCCGCCCAGCGGGTAGGGGATGTTGTAGCCCTGCACCTTGCTCTGCCACTGCACGCCTGCGCCGACGCTCAGGCGGTCGAGCACGCCGGGCAGGCGCACCTGGGTGTTCAGCTGCAGCAGGTCCTCGGCCGGGTTCGCGTACAGCAGGTCGGTCGCGGCGCGGGTCACCTTGACGTGGGTGTAGCCGGCATTGACCGTCCAGCCCGGCAGGATCTCGCCGTTGATGTCCATTTCCCAGCCGCGTGCCTTGGTGCCGTTCACGCCGATGTAGGCCGAGCTGCCATCGCTGAGTGAGCCGTCCGGCACGCTCATGTCACGTACCGCGTAGTTGTCCTGCTTGGCTTCGAACACCGCCGCATTGGCGGTCAGGCGGCCGTCGAACCACTGCGTCTTGATGCCCGCTTCGACGTTGGAACCCTGCACCGGCGCCAGCAGGTTCTCGTTCCTGTCCTTGTAGTTCTGCGGGTTGAAGATCTCGGTGTAGCTGGCATAGGCCGACACGTTCGGCGTGAAGTCATAGACCAGGCCCACGTACGGGGTGACTTCGTCGCTGACCTTGTACGCACCGCTGGTACCGGTGTACGCGCCGCTGGCGTTGTAGGCGCGGGTGCGGGTTTCCCAGCGGCTCAGGCGTGCGCCGGCGATCAGCGCCAGCGGGTCGGCCAGGCGCAGGCGGGTGGCCAGGTAGACGCCACTCTGCGTGGTCTTGGCCAGGCGGCGCGCACCGGTACGGGTGTAGGTCACCTCGGAGATGTCGCCGTTCCAGTTGTAGATGTTGGGGATGTAGTAGCAGCGTTCGTTGCCGCAGCGCGGCCAGTCGCTCGGGAAGTTCAGCGTGGTGGTGTTGGTGGTGGCTTCCAGGTCCGACCACTGCGTGCCCAAGGTCACGTCGTGCTCCTGGCCCCACAGGCTGAAGGTGCCGGTCAGGTAGGCATCGACGTTGCGGCGGGTGTCTTCGGCATCGCCGGCGGCGGCGCGCAGGAAGATGCCCGAGCCGTCCACCGGGTTCGGGTTGCCGGTGCCGTACAGGCGCACGTTCTGCACGTTGCCGCGGGTGTAGGAAGTGTTGACCTTCAGCAGCCAGTCGTCACCGAAGCGCTGTTCGAGGTTGGCGAACACGGTGCTGGTTTCGCGCTGCCAGTAGCTCCACTTCGGCGACAGGTTGGTCGAGCGCGGCAGGTGGGCGAAGTTGCCCTGGCTGTCGAAGAACGGCACGGTGCCCCAGGTCGAACCCACCGGGTTGTTGTCCTGGGTCTGGTAGCCGACGGTGACCGTGGTGCTGTCGGTCAGGTCGCCTTCCAGCACGGCCATGCCGGCCATCTTGTTTTCCTTGTAGCGGTCGTAATAGAAATCTCGATCGGTATAGGCGGCGACCACGCGGCTGCGGAAGCGGCCATCGGCGGTCAGCGGCGCGGTCACGTCCGCCTCCATGCGGCGGTAATCCCAGCTGCCGGCGCTGACCGAGAACGAGGCGTCGAATTCCTTGCCCGGGCGCTTGCGCAGCAGGTTCACCGTGGCCGACGGCACGCCGGCACCGCTGAGCAGGCCGTTGGCACCGCGGATCACTTCCACGCGGTCGTAGAAGGCGGTGTCGTATTCCTGGTTGGTCGAGCCGCTGTAGGTAGGGATGCCATCGACCTGGAAATCGGTGATGGCGAAACCACGCGCGTAGTACAGCGGGCGCTGGGTGTCATAGAAGGACACGCTGACGCCGGTGACGTTGCGCATCACGTCGTTGATGCTGAACAGCGATTCGTTCTGCAGGCGCTCCAGGCCGATCACGGTCGAGGACTGCGGGGTTTCCTGCAGCGTGATCGGCAGGCGGGTGGTGCTCGACGGCGGTGCCGACTGCTCGGCGCGTACGCTCACCCGGTCCAGGGTCTTGGCGTCGGAGGCATCGGCACCGGCATCGGCGGCCGATGCAGCGGGCGCGGCCACGGCCAGGCAGGACAGCAGGGCAGCCGGCAGCAGCGCACGGCGGGGCAGGGAAGAACGGACAGGCAGGGTCATGGAGGGCTCGGGGGACGTTGAGAGGGGGAGGGCAGCAGCCTTCGACCAGCACCCGGCGGCGGCAGCGGGTGGGTTCAGATCCATCTGGGAGGCGTGCGTGCGTCGTGCGGGACGCAAATGTAAATCGTTCTTAACAACATTACAATTCGTGACACGAGGAAATGATGTTTGAACGTTGCTCAGGGGTCAGAGCCCTTTGCCGCGGCAAAGGGCTCTGACCCCCGTCCGCCGGAACCCGAAACGCGAACGGCCACCCGAAGGTGGCCGTCCGTTTACCGCAGCGGGCAAGCAGGCTTACAGCGCCTGCAGCTCCTCGTTGGCGTTGCGCTTTTCCGGCGCGGCCGGGGCAGCGGCCGGCGCCAGCGCCGGCGTCGAACCGGCTTCCACCGGCACGTCCAGATACGGCAGGTGCAGGGTCTGGCTGGTCTGCGTGCGGATCTCGTTGGTCAGCGCGGCGCTCTCGTTGAGCTTGCGACCGTACGACGGCACGATCTCGCGCAGGCGGGTTTCCCAGCCGGCCTTCATCTGTTCCGGGAAGGCCTTGGCCATCAGGTCCAGCATGATCGGCGGCGAGGTCGAGGCACCCGGCGAGGCACCCAGCAGGGCGGCCAGGGTGTGCTCCTTGTCGGTCACGATCTCGGTGCCGAACTGCAGCACCGGGCCCTTCAGCGGATCGCGCTTGATGATCTGCACGCGCTGGCCGGCCGTCACCAGCTTCCAGTCAGTGGGCTTGGCGTTGGGGAAGTACTTGACCAGCTCGGCCTGGCGGTCGGCATCATCCAGACGCGCCTGGGCCATCAGGTACTGCACCAGGTCCAGGTTGTCCTTGCCCACCGACAGCATCGGGCCGACGTTGTTGTGGTTGACCGACGAATACAGGTCCCACCACGAGCCGTGCTTGAGGAACTTGGTGCTGTACAGCGCGAACGGTCCGAACAGGATCACCGGCTTGCCGTCCAGCTTGCGCGCATCCAGGTGCGGCACCGACATCGGCGGCGAGCCGGTTTCGGCCATGCCGTAGGCCTTCACGTGGTGGCGCGAGGTCACGTCCGCGCCCTGGAAGGCGAGAAACTGGCCGCCCACCGGGAAGCCGGCGTAATCCTTCGATTCGGGAATGCCGGACATCTGCAGCAGCTTCAGCGCGGCGCCACCGGCACCGATGAACACGAAGCGGGCGTGGGTGGTGGTCTCGGTGCCGGCCTTGAGGTCCTTCACCGTCACGTTCCAGCTCTTGTCGGCGTTCTGCCGCAGCGCGCGCACTTCATGTTCCAGGTGCAGGCCGAAGTTCGGGCTGCGCTGCAGGCCGGCGGTCAGCTGGCGGGTGATCACGCCGAAGTTGACGTCGGTACCGAGCGGCATCCAGGTCGCAGCGACCTTCTGCTTGGGGTCGCGGCCTTCCATCAGCAGCGGGGCCCACTGCTTGATCTGCGCCGGATCCTCCGAGTACTGCATGCCGTAGAACAGCGGGTTCTTCACCAGCGCCTGCTGGCGCTTGTGCAGGTAGGCGATGTTGTCATCGCCCCAGACGAAGCTCATGTGCGGGGTCGGGTTGATGAAGTCGCTGGGCTGGCTCAGCCGGCCTTCCTTCACCTGGTGCGACCAGAACTGGCGCGAAACCTCGAACGATTCGGCGATGCCGACCGCGCGCTTGGTCTCGATGCTGCCGTCGGGCAGTTCCGGGGTGTAGTTCAGTTCGGCAAATGCCGAGTGGCCGGTGCCGGCGTTGTTCCAGCCGTCCGAGCTTTCGCCGGCGACGGTGTCCAGGCGCTCGTAGACCTGGATGTTCCAGTCCGGCTGCAGTTCCTGCAGGTAGGTGGCCAGGGTGATGCTCATGATGCCGGCACCGACCAGGACGACGTCGACCGGCTTGTCGTTGCTGGCGGCGGGCACCGAGCGCTGGGTCAGCGGCCAGTACAGGAACAGCGCGGCGGCCAGCAACAGCAGCACGAGCAGGGCGATAAGAGCCTTGCCAAATTTCTTCATGGGAATGACTTGGGCGTGGGGAAGGGGGCAGGATGCGCGCTGGGACAGCAAATGGCGTGAAGAAACAATGCCTTGCAGCAACCTGACGCGATTTTAACCCGATCCGGTCCGGTTTTGATGCAATGCAGCATCCCGCCCCCCGGCGTCACGCGCTCAGACCAGTTCCAGGATCTCGTCGCCGGCCTCGTCCACCTCGGCGGTGGCCTGCCAGCCCAAGTGGCGGTAGAAGCCGTGCGAACGCGAGCGCGGATCGGCCGAGCAGGCCAGGAACAGGCGTCCATGGCCGGCGGCGCGGGCGAGTCCGACCACCTCCTGCAGCAGGCACTGGCCGATGCCGCGGCCTTCGTAGTCCGGCAGCAGCGCCAGCACCAGCACCTCGCCACTGTCGCGGTCGGCGAAGCCGTAGCCGACCACCGCGCCGTCGTCCTCGGCGATGCGGCCGATGAAATCGCCCTCGGCGATGCCTGCCGCCCAGTTTTCCGCGGTGATGCCCAGTTCGGCCAGCTGCGCGGCGCTGAATGCGTTCTCACGGGTACGCCCGCGCAGGTCGATGCAGGCAGCCGCATCAGTGGCAAGGGCGGGGCGGTAGTGGATCGTCATGCAGGTTCCTTCGGTAGCGCCGGGCCATGCCCGGCGGAAGCATTCAATCACTGCCGATGGTGAAGTACTCCGCAGCGAAGTAGCCCACCTGGTACGCCAGCGCCACGCCGGCCAGCAGCACCTGCGCGCGCGCCGTGCGCAGGTTCCAGCCCAGCATGCAGACCACCAGCATCAGCCCCGTGTGCAGCGGATACGCCTCGCCCAGCAGCCGCCAGCGACTCTGCCCCTTGATCGCGGTATCGACAAGATCCAGGAGCGTCAGCGCGGCGATCACGCTGAAGATCCAGCGCCGGCGCTGCATCAGGTAGGCGCCGTAGCTGCCGAAATCGCGCAGGTCATCGGGAAACAGCAGGGCGCACAACAGGAACCACGTGGCGCCGTAAGTGATCACGAACAGATAGATCTCGAAGGTCCACTGGTGCACCTGGACCAGGCGGAATTCCCACCACCAGAACGTCACCAGCGACACCAGCGTCCACGCCACCCAGCACAGGTGCAGGGCCGAACAGCCGCGCCGCTGCGGGTGCTCGATGATCTGCGCCAGCCCCTTCAGCAGCGTGGTGATCGACAGGCCCAGGATGATGCCCATCACCACGCGGATATGCAGGAACACCGGATCGGTCTGCATCGCCCAGCCCCCAGAAGGTCGGTTGCCGCGATGCTGGCACAGAAACCAGCCCCGAAAAATGGGGTCGGAGCCCGGTGCGCCGCAACGGGGTCCGACCCCGTGCCGACCAACGGTCGGCACCCACCATCAGCAGCGGGAAACTGTCGAAGGCGGGGTGGGTCCGGTTGAGGGGGTGTGAGCGCCATGGATGGCGCGACCAAGCCCCCATGGATGGGTTCACGGCGTCCCCCTCAACCGGACCCACCCCGCCAACCCACGGATAGCCAGCTTTTGAAGTTGACGTTGCCGTTGACGTTGATTCGGCAGGTGCAGGGCGGCAGCCCTGCCGCCTCACCGCTTCCGCCTGACCAGCGTGCTCGACGCCTCCAGCACCGCCCGGGTCAGCAGCGCCATCGTCTGCACATCGCCCTTCCAGTGCTGCCAGTACAGCGGCACGTCCTCCCACGCACGCTGCCGCACATACACCAGCCGCCCCGCATCCAGATGGCGCTTCACCAGCGGCAGCGGGTTCATCGTCCAGCCCAGCCCGCCCAGGTTGGCCTGCACGAAGGCCCGGGTGGAGGGGATCCACCACGTCGGCGCCGTGCTCGGCAGCGCATCGCCGGCCATCCGCTGGGCGAAGCGCGACTGCATGTCGTCCTTGCGGTTGAACACCAGCACCGGGGCCTGCGCCAGCGCCTGCGCCGTCACCCCCTTGGCGAAATGGCGCTCGCGGAACTCCGGCGTACAGGTCGCCGCATAGCGGATGCTGCCCAGCGCATGGATCTGGCAGCCCTGCACCGGCTCGTCCAGCGTGGTCACCGCACCCAGCACCGTGCCCTGGCGCAGCAGCTCCACCGTGTGGTCCTGGTCTTCCACGCGCAGGTCCAGGGTGGTGCCGGTGTTCTGCGCGAACTGCTGCGCGGCCTGCGGGAACCAGGTTTCCAGGCTGTCATGGTTCACCGCCACCGGGATGCTCGCCTGCGGCAGGTCCTCGTCGGCCAGGCCCATGCGGTGCAGCGCGTCGTGCTCCAGCAGCGCGGTCTGCTCGGCCAGCTGGACCAGCAGCTGGCCCTCGGCGGTGGCCGTGGCCGGGGTGCCGCGCTTGACCAGCAGGCGGCCGATCCGGTCCTCCAGCGCCTTCACCCGCTGCGAGATGGCCGAAGGGGTGACATTGAGCGACTGCGCGGCGCGGTCGAAGCTGCCTTCGCGGATGACCGCGGCCAGGGCCCGCAGCTGGGCATGGTCGATGCGCATCGGATTAAGCTCCGCTAATGTTGGTTTAGTAAGTTTAGCTCGTCTTTTAAATGTTGCGGCGCGACAATGGCGCCCATTCCGGTGCTGTCCGCCTTCGCGAGGCACCGTCCCCCCCAGCAAGACAAGGCAGTGAATCCCATGTTCTCGGTCATCTCCGCCAGCACCGGCCTCGGTGCCTGGTTCTCTGGTGCAGCTACCGGCGTCGGCCTGTTCGCCGTGGTCGGTGCCCAGAGCGCCTTCATCCTGCGCCAGGGCATCCTGCGCAAGCACATCGTGCCAGTGGTCGCCACCTGCGCGGCCATCGATGCGATCTTCATCTTCGCCAGCGTGGCCGGCCTGCGCACGCTCACCTCGGCGCTGCCGTGGCTGACCAGCGCCGTGCTGTGGACCGGCGTGGCCTTCCTGGCCTGGTATGCGATGAAGTCCGCGCGCCGTGCCTTCGCTGGTGGCGGTGGCATGGGCGAGGCCGACAGCGATGACGGCAGCCGCCGTGCGGTGCTGCTGGCCGCGGTCGGCTTCTCGCTCATCAACCCGCATTTCTGGCTGGACATGATGGTGATCGGCTCGATCGCCGAGAACTTCGGCAATGCGCGCATGGCGTTCGCCGCCGGCGTGGTCACCGCCAGCTGCCTGTGGCTGACCGCGCAGGGCCTGGGTGCCCGCCTGCTGGCGCCGCTGTTCACCAAGCCCAGCACCTGGCGCGTGCTGGACGGCACCATCGCCGTCATCCTCAGCATCCTGGCGCTCACGCTGGCCATCCGCGGCGTGCACTGAGCCCTGCACCGAACACCACACTCTCTCCAAGGTCGTGGCTGCGGCGGCATCGGAAACGATGCCGCCGTTCTTTTTTGTCCCTGCAGCCGGTATGTCGCTGGGCACTGGCAGCGCCCCCATCGGCCTGCCTACAATCGGGGGTGCGGACAGGGTGTCCGCTGTATAGGGGGAAGGATGCGCAAGACAATGATGGCCGCGCTGCTGGCGCTGGCCTGTGCCGCGCCGGCTGCGGTCGGTGCCGTGGACCTGGAAAAGTACATCCGCCAGGAGACATTCCAGGACATCAAGATTTCGCCGGGGGGCGACTACTACGCTGCCACCGTGCCGTTGGAAGACAGCACCGCTGTCGTCATCATGCGCACGTCGGACAACACGCCGATGGGCACTTTCCGCCCGCCCCGCAACAACCATGCGACCAACTTCGACTGGGTCAGCAACGAACGCGTGCTGATCGAGCTGTCCGAGAAGTTCGGCTCGCTGGATACGCCGCAGCGCACCGGTGAGCTGTACGCGATCAACGCCAATGGCGGGCGCGGCGAGCTGCTGGTCGGCTACCGCGTGGAAGGCAATGGGCCCGGTACCCGCATCCAGCCGAAGAAGGTGGAGGCGGTGGCCGCCTTCCTCACCGATGAGCTGGCCAATGACGACCGCAACGTGCTGGTCGCGGTGTGGCCGTTCGGCAACGATCCCTTCACCCGCGTGGAGCGGCTGGACGTCACCACGGGTCGCCGCGTGCAGGTCGCGGGCTCGCCGGTGCGCAACGCCAGCTTCACCACCGACAACAAGGGCGACGTGCGTTTCGCCCATGGTTCCGGTACTGACAACGTCAACAAGCTCTACTACCGCCAGCCGAGCAACAACCAGTGGGTGCTGGTCAACGACGAGGCCGTCAACAACCGGATCGAGACGGCCATTGGTTTCGCTGAAGACAACAGCGTGGCCTACCTGCAGGTCCAGCAGCCGAAGGGCCCCGACGCCATCGTCAGCTGGAACCCGGAGACCGGCGAGCGGAAGACCCTGCTGGCCGATGACGTGGTCGATCCGTACCGCATCATCTTCCGCAACGGCACGCGCGTGCCGGTGGGTGCGCTGTACCTGGGCGATACCACCCGCAGCCGTTTCCTCGACGAGACCTCGGCCGATGCGCGCCTGTACCACAGCCTGGAAGCGGCCTTCAAACAGCCGGTCTACATCACCTCCAGCACGCGTGACGGCAAGAAGGTGCTGGTGGAAACCTGGACCGGCAACGATCCCGGCTCGTTCTATGTGTTCGATACCGTGGCCAAGTCGGCGCAGCACCTGATCAGCCGCAGCGAGTGGCTGGACGTGGACAAGACCGCGCCGGTGCGCGCTGTGTCGCTGAAGGCCCGCGATGGCCTGCCGCTGCACGGCTTCCTGACGCTGCCGCATGGCAGCGACGGTCGCAACCTGCCGATGGTGGTGCTGCCGCATGGTGGTCCGTACGACATCTTCGACTCCGGCCGCTATGACATGGAATCGCAGATGCTGGCCGATGCCGGCTATGCGGTGCTGCAGGTCAACTTCCGTGGCTCGGGCAACTACGGTCGCGCACACACCCAGGCCGGTGCACGGCAGTGGGGCGGCACCATGCAGGACGACGTCACCGATGCGACCCGCTGGGCCGTCGCGCAGGGCATCGCCAACAAGGACCGCATCTGCATCTACGGTGCCAGCTATGGCGCCTACTCGGCGATGATGGGTGCGGCGCGCGAACCGGGCATGTACAAGTGCGCCGCCGGCTACGTGGGCGTGTATGACCTGCCGATGATGTTCACCCGTGGCGACATCCAGAACCGCGGTTCGGGCATGACCTACCTGCGTGACTGGCTGGGCGACCCGGCGAAGCTGGGCACGGTCTCGCCGGTCACCCTTGCAGGGCAGATCAAGGTGCCGGTGTTCCTTGCGGCCGGTGGCGAAGACAAGCGCGCGCCGATCGAGCACACCAAGCGCCTGGAAGCGGCCCTGAAGAAGGCGGGCACGCCGGTGGAAAGCCTGTACTACAGCACCGAAGGCCACGGCTTCTACCGCCCCGAGCACGAACGCGAGTACTACAGCCGCCTGCTGGCGTTCCTGTCCAACAGCCTGGGTGGGGCCAAGGCCAGTGCGGAAGCGCCGAAGGCCAGCGGCAAGGTGCCGTAAGTCCAGCTGCGCGCTTGAGCAGGCCTGGCAGCCAAGGCTGTCCGGCCTGGAAACACCATGAGACCCGCTGCGCTGTGGGTCGGGCTGCCCGCGCTGTGTGACGGCGGGCAGGCCAGGGCGCCCTGATCGGGCGCCGCCGGGTCGAGGGTCACTTCACCCCATGCATCATCCGCTTCAGCAGCGGCGCGGCGATGAAGGCCAGCACCGCACAGCCCAGACCGATCCACATCAGCAGCCAGAACAGGTGCGCGTAGGCACCTGCGGCCGCCACCATGTCCAGTGATTCGCCTTCGGGCACGTCGATCGCCGCCAGCTTGCCGAACAGCGCGGCCAGCGTTTCGGAAAACGCCGTGGCCAGGAACCAGGTGCCCATCATCAGGCTCATCACCCGCGGCACGGCCAGCTGGGTCACCGCCGACAGGCCCACCGGCGACAGGCACATCTCGCCGCTGGCCAGCAGGAAGTAGGCCAGCACCAGCCACCACACGCTGGCCATTTCACCGGTGGCGCCGACCTGCTGCGCGGCCAGTGCCAGCGGCACGAACGACAGCGCACCGATGACCAGGCCCCAGGCCGACTTCACCGGCTTGCCCGGCTCCCAGCCGCGGCGGTCCATCCAGGTCCACAGCGCGGCGAACGCCGGGGCCAGCAGCACCAGGAACAGGCCGCCCAGATAGGTAAGCGAACCGGCGGTCTGCGGAATCACCAGGCAGTCGCGCACCAGCAGCACCAGCATCAGCGCGACGATGGCAATGAAGAATGCACGCGGCGCGTTCGAGCCCGGGCGACGCTCGGACAGGCGCGCGCTGACCACGAAGCCCAGCGGCGCCAGCAGCAGCGAGATGATCGACCACGGCAGCGGGGTGCCATCGGTGATGACCAGCGCCGGCACGATGTCCTTGGTCAGCAGGCGGTCGGTGAAGGTGACCCACGAGCCGTAGGACTGCTCGTACATCGTGAAGAACACCAGCGCCATGAAGATCAGCACCATCAGCGCGATCATCTGCTGGCGCTGCACCGGGGTGCACTTGCTGCCGGTGAACCAGGCGAACCAGACCAGCACGCCGCCCAGCACCACCAGCATCAGCATCAGCGCCAGGCTGATCTCGCCGCCGAGGGCGAAGGCGCCGTTGCCGGCCGCCCACATCAGCCACGCCACCGGCAGCACGCCGACCACCGCGCACAGGTAGATCAGCCATTCGCGCGGCAGGCCCAGCACCTTCTGCTTCAGCGCGGCCGGCTGCGGCGGTTCGGCGTGGCCCTGCAGGTACTTCTGGCCCCAGAGGAACATCGCCAGGCCGGCGAGCATGCCGATGCCAGCGGCGCCGAAGCCGTACTTCCAGCCATAGGCCTCGCCGAGGAAGCCGCAGACCAGCGAGGAGAACAGCGCGCCAAGGTTGATGCCGGCGTAGAACAGCGAGAAGCCTGAATCGCGGCGCGGGTCGTCCTGCGGGTAGAGCTTGCCGACGATGGTGGAGATGTTCGGCTTGAGGAAGCCGACGCCCATGATGATCAGCGCCAGCGACAGGTAGGTCACCGCCAGGGCCGAGGTATCGCGCACCACTTCACCGTTGACCCGGTACGCAGCGTGGCCCTCGAAGGCCATGCCGAGGTGGCCAAGCACCAGCAGGATGCCGCCGAACAGCACCGCCCGGCGCATGCCCAGCCAGCGGTCGGCCAGCATGCCGCCGAACACCGGGATGCAGTAGACCAGGCCGCCGTAGGCGCCCAGCAGGTCCAGGCCGGCCTTGTCGCCGAACAGGTGGTACTTGGTGAGATACAGCAGCAGCAGCGCCTTCATCCCGTAGAAGGAGAAGCGCTCCCACATTTCGGTGAAGAAGCAGACGTAGACGCCTTTCGGGTGGCCGAGGAAGTCGTCGGAAGCGATCGCGGTGGAATTCATCGGCGGATTATAGGCGCGTGCCGCAGGCACGCGCCGGGTAGCGCCGGGCCATGCCCGGCCGCCCCAGTAGATCCACGCCATGCGTGGATGGAGCTCATCACACGCGGTCGATTACAGGTACCGCAGCCAGGCCAGGTCGCGCCGGCGCGCCTTGAACCGTCCGAACAGCAATGTCGGCGGGTACATCGCCACCGCCAGCGCGCAGGCCACCAGCAGCAGGCCGGCCACCGAATCCAGCGCATACAGGCTGCCATGGGTCGGCCCCCAGGTCGCCAGCGCGGCCAGGTACAGCAGCTTCAGCACATACAGATGCAGCAGGTAGAAGAACATCGGCGCCGCACCGATGTCGGCCAGCGGTCGCAGCGCGCGGGCCAGCGGCGGCCATTCGTACAGGCGCAGCAGCAACAGGCCCACGCCCAGGGTCAGCAGCAGGAACTGCAGCGACGGCGGGTACTTGGTCACGTTGAACACGCTCATCCAGGTGCGCAGGGCGCTGTCCTGGTGCTGCCACGGCGCCTCGCCATAACCGTTGGCCAGGCGCAGCAGGGCGAACGCGGCCAGCGCACCCAGCCCGGCCCACAGCAGCCAGCGCCGGCGCTGCGCCGGGTCGCGGTCGCGGGCGAACCACGGCCCCATCAGGTAGCCCAGCACGATCACCCCGATCCACGGCAGCACCGGGTAGGACGTGCGCAGGCGCAGCACGCCGGTTTCGATCCAGTCGCGCTGGTGCAGCACCTTCCACAGCACCGCCAGCACGCCGTTGCCTTCCACGCGCACGCCATCGAACAGGTTGTGGCCGGCCACCAGCAGCACGCCCAGCACCAGCAGCGCCGGGCGCGGCAGCCACAGCAGGCCGGCCAGCGCGATCATGCTCAGGCCGATGGCCCAGATCACCTGCAGGTACAGCGTGTCCGGCGGGAACTGGAAGGTCCAGGCGAAGTTGACCAAGGTCAGCTCCAGCACCACCAGGAACAGGCCGCGCTTGAGCAGAAAGGCGGCGATGGCGCGGCGCGGGTCGGCCTGGCGCTGGCCGTACAGCCACGCCGACAGGCCGGTGAGCAGCACGAATACAGGCGCGCACAGATGCGCCAGCAGGCGGCAGGCAAACAGGGCAGGGGAGACGCTGGCCGCGTCCATCGGGTCGCCGACCTGGTGCTGCAGGAAGAAGGTCTCGCGCACGTGGTCGAGCAGCATCAGCAGCATCACGGTGCCGCGCAGCTGGTCGATGGAGGCCAGCCGGAGGGAGGGGGAAGGGGGCATGCGGAGCAACGGCTGGGTGCAACATAAAGATATAACATATCATTTGCAGGGCGGCCAGTCCGGCTTTGCTGCATCGGCTGGTTGCCTGTGCACGTCCGCGGCCGTTGCACTGCAGCACCCGGCCCCATCCTTTGGCACGCTGGACTTGCTCTGCCCTGAACGCTAGCGTGGCAGGGATTTTTTGCCAGCAGGGGCTTCCATGAACCATGACGCTGCGCCCAAGCAGCTCACCTTCCGCGCAGTGGCCCTGGCCATCGTGCTGGCGGTGGTGCTGTCGGCGGCCAACGCCTATCTCGGTCTGTTCGCAGGCCTGACCATCGCCACCGCCATTCCCGCGGCGGTCATTTCCATGGGCGTGCTGCGCCTGCTGGGCGGTGGTTCCATCCTCGAAAACAACATCGTGCAGACCGGCGCCTCGGCCGGTTCGTCCATCGCCGCCGGTGTCATCTTCACCATCCCGGCGCTGGTCATCATGGGCTACTGGCCGGACTTCAAGTACTGGTGGGTGCTGGGCATCGCCGGTCTCGGCGGCCTGCTTGGCGTGCTGTTCTCGGTGCCGCTGCGCCGTTCGATGATCGTCGAAGATCCGCTGCCCTTCCCGGAAGGCAAGGCCGCGGCCGAAGTGCTCAAGGCCGGTGAAAACCCCGGCCCGGGCCTGAAGATCCTTGGCCTGTCGGCCGTGATCGGTGCCTTCGTCAAGCTCGCCGCCGAGAGCGGTCTGCGCCTGATCCCCGATGCCTGGTCGACCTCGGCCTACGTCGGCAGCTCGAAGATCACCGCCTTCATCGGCACCAACCTGTCGCCTGCCCTGCTGGGCGTGGGCTACATCGTCGGCCTGAACGTCGGCATCGTGGTCGTGTCCGGCTCGATCCTGACCTGGCACATCGCCATTCCGATCTACCAGGCGTTCTTCATGAACACCGATCCGGCCCTGGCCGCGTCGGTCGCCGCTGCTTCGTCCACCGAGGCGGCGTTTGCCATCTGGGGCGCGAAGATGCGCTACCTGGGTGTCGGCGCGATGCTGATCGGCGGCATCTGGACCCTGATCTCGCTGCGCAAGTCGCTGCTGAACGGCGTCAAGAGCGGCTTCGCCGCCGCGCGCAAGAGTGGCGGCCCGGTGCTGGCCCATACCGAACGCGACCTGCCGATGAAGTGGATGCTGGTCGCCCTGGTGGTCTTCGTGCTGCCGCTGCTGGCCCTGTACCAGGCCATCGTCGGCCAGTGGCACGTGTCGATCCCGATGACCATCATCATGATCGTCGCCGGCTTCCTGTTCGTGTCGGTCTCGGCCTACCTGGCCGGCCTGATCGGTTCGTCCAACAACCCGGTCTCGGGCATCACCATCTCCACCATCCTGTTCGCCTCGGCCGTGCTGGTCGTGCTGCTGGGCGCCGATGGCCTGAAGCCGGTCGGTGCCGGCGGTGCGCCGCTGGGCGCGGTGGCCGCCATCATGATCGGCGCGGTGGTCTGCTGCGCCGCCGCGGTGGGCGGTGACAACCTGCAGGACCTCAAGGCCGGCTACATCGTCGGCGCCACCCCGTGGAAGCAGCAGCTGATGCTGGGCATCGGCGCGTTCTCGTGCGCGCTGATCATGGCCCCGGTGCTGAACCTGCTGGCCACCGCCTACGGCATCGGCGCGAAGTCCGAGCTGCACCCGAACGCGCTGGCCGCCCCGCAGGCGAACCTGATGGCCTCGGTGGCCAAGGGCCTGTTCGGTGGCGAGCTGCCGTGGACCTTCATCGGCATCGGTGCCGTGGTCGGTGCGATCATCATCGCCTTCGACAGCTGGCTGAAGTCGCGCAATTCGCGCTTCCGCGTGCCGGTGCTGGCCGCCGCCATCGGCATCTACCTGCCGCTGGAACTGATGGTGCCGATCTTCCTGGGTGGCCTGATCGCCTACCTGGTCGAGCGCTTCCACAAGGTGCGTGGCGATGACGAAGAAGGCCGCGACCGCGTGCACAAGCCGGGCGTGCTGTTCGCCGCCGGCCTGATCACCGGCGAGGCCCTGATGGGTATCGCCATCGCCGTGCCGATCGTGGTCAGCAGCCGTGCCGACGTGCTGGCCCTGCCGTTCCACCTGCCGGCCGCGCAGTGGTTCGGCCTGGCCGTGCTGTTCCTGGTCGGCTGGCTGATCTACCGCACCGGCAAGCGCGCCATGGCGTAAGAGAATGGGGTAGTGGGGGGGGGGGGGGGGGGCGGGCGGCGGGGGGGTGGGGGGCGGGCGGCCCCCCCGCGCCCCCCCCCCCCCCCCCCCC
>NZ_JBRRCR010000066.1:0-23395 GCF_056759115.1 Stenotrophomonas sp. STEN087
GGGGGCGGGGGGGGGGGGGCCTGGCGCGGACCCGCCTTGGGCCCCGCCTAGCCGGTCGTGCGGGTGTTTGTGGGCCGCCCCCCCCCCCCCCCCCCCCGGCCCCGACCCAGCACGTAACAACAACGAGCCGACCAACCGCCGTTGCTGTAGCTGTTGATGTTGCTTCAGACGTTGCTCGCAAGCAGTCGCGGCCGCAGGCCGCGCGGAATCTCACAGATGCCGCAGTTCCTGCTTCAGCGTCGCCACGCACCGCCGGCTCACTTCCAGCGGCTGCTTGCCATGCCGCAGCACCGCCTGCACCTGCCCACCCACGCCACGCCGCAGTTCCACCAGTTCATGGCGGGCCACCAGGCAGTTGCGGTGGATGCGCACGAAGCGGCTGGCGAACTCTTCTTCCAGCGACTTCAGCGACTCCTCGATCAGGTCTTCGCCGCGCGCGTGGTGCACCACCACGTACTTCTCTTCGGCCTGCAGGTAGTGGATGTCGTCCAGCGGAATCAAGCGCAGGCTGCCACGCAGGCGCGCGCACAGCATGCTGCGGGCCTGGCCGCCGCTGTGCTCGGGCTGGCCATTCCGACCGGCCAGGAACGTACGCGCGCGCGCGATGGCCGCGGCCAGACGCTCGGCACGTACCGGCTTCATCAGGTAATCAATCGCCGCCGCCTCGAACGCCGACAGCGCGTGCGCGTCGTAGGCGGTGCAGAACACCACCGCCGGCCGCGGTTCGAAACTGGCCAGGTGGCGCGCGGCTTCCAGGCCATCCAGCCCGGGCATGGCGATGTCCAGCAGCACCAGGTCCGGCTGCAGTTCCGCGCACGCGTGCAGGGCCTGCTCGCCGTTGCCGGCCTCGGCCACCACGTCGATGCCCTCCTGCGCCGCCAACAGGCTGCGCAGGCGCTCGCGGGCCAGCGGTTCGTCATCGGCGATGACTACCCTCACGCTCATTCCCTCACTGGATCGGCACTGTCACCTGGCAGGCATAGTAGCCTTCGCTCCAGCCGGCCGTCATCCGCGCGGCACGACCGAAGCGCCACGCCAGCCGGTGGCCGATGCTGTGCTGCGCGTGGCCCGCGCCCCGCGCCAGGGCCAGCCCCGGGGCCTGCGGATCCGGTGCCGGATTACGAACTGTGATCTGCAGCTCATTGTTCCTGCAGGCCAGCAGCAACTCGATGGTGCCGCCCTCGGGCAGGCGCGAAATGCCATGCAGCACCGCGTTTTCCACCAGCGGCTGCAACACCAGGCGCGGCAGCGCCAGATCCCAGGGCAGCGGTTCCTCGCGCTGCCAGTGCACCTGCAGGCGTTCGCCCAGGCGCAGCGATTCAATCGACAGGTAGCGCTCGGCCAGCTCGCACTCGGCCTGCAGGGTGGAATCGCCTTCGCCGGCACCCAGCGCGGCGCGGAACAGATCGGACAGGTCCAGCACCGCGCGTTCGGCCACGGCCGGGTCGCGGTGCAGCAGGCTGGCGATCAGGTTCATGCTGTTGAACAGGAAATGCGGGCGGATGCGCGCCTGCAGTGCGTCGGCCTGGGCGCGCGCGTTGGCCTGCACCTGCGCGGCCCAGCGGTCACTCACATAGAAGTAGCGCAGCGCCAGCGCGGTGATCAGCGCCGTGGTTGCGGCACTGCCGAGGGTGAAGCGCCAGAAGCTGATGCCGCGGGTGAAGTTGTCACCCAGCACCGCGTACAGGGCGTGGACGACGCCGGCGCACGCCACGGCGATCAGCGCCGACAAGGCGATGGCGAGCAGCGCGCCCAGCACCTCGGGCAGGGTCGACAGTGCCCGCCGCAGCAGGCACAGGCAGGCGCTGACCGCCAGCGAAAGCCACAACGCGAAACCACTGGCCGAGGCCAGCTCGCCCAGCGTCCAATGGCGGCTGCCATCGGGCGCCAGGGCCAGCACCACCACCACCAGTTCGGCCAGGCCCAGCATCGCCAGCACGCGCGGCAGGCGGCACAGTTCCGGCATCCACGGCGGGCTGGCGCTGGCTGCCATGGCTCAGGCCACGCCCAACCGTTCCTGCAGCCAGTCGCCCAGTGCCTGGATTTCTTCGGCACAGACCTGGTGCGCCATCGGGTAACGCTGCCACTGCAGCGACAGGCCCAGCGTGCGCAGCACCTGCGCGCTGTGCTCGGCCACCGCCAGCGGAATCACCGGATCGCCACTGCCGTGGGCCATGAACACCGGCACGTCGACGGCACCGTCAACGCGGCGGGCCGCTTCGGCATCGGGCAGGTAGGTCGACAGTGCGATCAGGCCGGCCAGCGGCGCGGTGCGTTCCAGTGCGGCACTGAGGATGACCGCGCCGCCCTGCGAGAAGCCGGCCAGGAAGATGTGGTCGGCGGCAACGCCACGCTCGATCTCGCGGGCGATCAGCGCATCCAGCTGGGCCACCGATTCACGCACGCCGGCCATGTCGGCACGCGAGCGGAAATCCATGCCGACGATGTCGTACCAGCCGCGCATCGGCACGCCGTTGTTGATCGTGATCGGCCGCACCGGTGCATGCGGGAAGACGAAGCGCAGCGCCGGCCAGTGCGGACGCACCAGCTCGGGCACGATCGGTGCGAAATCATGGCCATCGGCCCCCAGGCCATGCAGCCAGATCACCGACCACTGCGGCGAGGCGCCGGTTTCCTGTTCCACCGTTTGCAGCATGATGCGGCTCCTTCAAGTTCGAGCCGCATTATGCCGCCGCCATGGGCCGATCAGTACAGCGGCGGCTGCTCGGCGGCTTCGCGGCGCAGTTCGGCGGCACGCACCAGGACGGGCGGCGGCGTGTTTTCCTCGGGGATGTCCAGCAGCCCCCAGCGGTGCAGGAAGCCACCGGGCCCGCGCGAGGAGGTCAGCGCCACCACCGGAATGGCCAGCACCATGCCGATCACCACCGGTGCCATCCACACCGCCAGCGAGGGCGATACCGCCCAGGCCAGCATGCCCATGAAGGCACCGAACACGCCCAGCCCACCGTAGCCGCGGATCAGCGCCATCCAGGAAATGCCACCGTCGTCGCGCTGCTGCGCGTCCCAGCCCGAATCGCGGCCGGACAGCACTTCGGCCACGCCGCGCGACTGCACGTACATCACCACGGGCGCCATCAGCGCCGCCAGCACGGTTTCCACCAGCATCGACACGAACGCGCGGAAGGCGCCACCGCAGCCACGGCGGTCCACCGGGTCCAGCAGCATGGCCAGGTAACCCAGCACCTTGGGCAGCAGCAGCACGGCCATGGTCGCGCCGAACAGGCGCACCACCTGCTCCTCGTCCTGCGCACGCCAATAGACGCTGGGCGACAGGTGCAGCAGTGCGTTGAAATCGATGCCTTCCTGGAACAGCGGGATGGCGATGCCGATCAGCATCAACATGCCCCACATCGGCGCGGTGAAGTAGTGGCCGATGCCGATCAGCATGTGCACGCGGCTGATCCAGTGCAGGCCGCGGCTGCCGACCACCTTGCCGTGCTGCAGGTTGCCCTGGCACCAGCGGCGGTCGCGCACCAGCATGTCGGTCAGGGTCGGCGGGCCTTCCTCGTAGCTGCCGCCCAGGTAAGGCACCATGTGCGCGGCCCAGCCGCCCCGGCGCATCAGCGCGGCTTCGACGAAATCGTGGCTGAGCACGTGGCCGCCGAACGGCTTGCGGCCGGGCAGTGCCGGCAGGCCGGCCTGGTCGGCGAAGGCACGGGTGCGGATGATCGCGTTGTGGCCCCAGTAGTTGCTCTCGGCGCCATGCCACCAGGCCACGCCGCGGGCGATGACCGGCCCGTACACGCGGCCACCGAACTGCTGCATGCGGGCAAACAGGGTGCGCCCACCGATCACCGACGGCAGGGTCTGGATCAGGCCGACGTCGGCGTTGTGTTCCATGCCCGCCACCAGGCGCACGATGCTGTCGCCGGTCATCAGGCTGTCGGCGTCGAGGATCAGCATCTGCGGGTAGGCGCCGCCGAAACGGCGCACCCAGTCGGCGATGTTGCCGGCCTTGCGCGCACCGTTGTCGCTGCGGCGGCGGTAGAACAGGCGCACCCGGCCATCGGGCACCAGTTCGCGCAGCTCGTTGAAGACCAGTTCTTCGGCGCGGGCGATGTCCTCGCGGCGGGTGTCGCTGAGCACGAAGAAATCGAAGCGTTCCAGCTGCCCGGTGGCGGCCACCGATTCATAGATCGCGCGCAGGCCGGCCAGCAGCCGTCGCGGGTCTTCGTTGTAGGTGGGCATCAGCAGCGCGGTGCGGCTGTGCACGATCGGCAGCGGCTTGTCCGGGTCGATGCCCAGGCGGTAACCGCGGTCGAACACGGCGGTGAGGAAACCGGCCACGGCACTGGCGAAGGACAGCGCGATCCAGGCGAACAGGCCGACGAACAGCACCAGCAGGCAGGCCTCGAGCACGCTGATGCCGTTGGTGGACAGCACACGCCACATCATCCGCGTGGCCACGGCGGTCATCGCCGCGGTACCACCGAAGAGGTACAGGCGGCGCAGCTTGATCATGCGCGGCGAGGTGCGGTGACGAGGGACCTTGAGCTTGCCTTCGCGCAGGGTCTGCTCGGGCATCTGCAGGGGCGCTTCGGGCGGCAACAGCGCCCAGCCGGCATCCAGCTCGGGGTTGCCCGGGCCGGCGTGGGAGGTGGTTTGAGCTTCCATCGCGTCTACTCCGCCCAGGCAGCGTGGCTGGCCATCCTGGCCAGGCGGCATGCACCAGGGTTCCCCGCGCGCATTCCCGGCGCCCGCACTTGTCCTGCCTGCGACGGCGTCACGCCGCGCAGTAGATGTCTGTCACTACCGGAACCCACACGATCTCCAACGGGGCGGAATCGAAAATGCGGCCCAGCATAAGAGGGCAAATGTAAGGTGAGCGCGAAGGTTTACGCCGGGGATTTCCCCCATTCAGCAAATAGCGGGCGATGCCGGGCTCGAGCATGCCGCGCACACGCAGGCGTGGCGGGAACTGGATCGAGCAAAATGATAATGATTCCCAACCACGGAATCAGCCGTCCCGGTAGCCGCCAACCTTGGTTGGCGCCCTACATCCGGCGCAGAAGCGTGCCAACCCAGGTTGGCACCTGCCAGCGCTCAGGTCGTCTCAGGTCGTCTCAGGTCGTCTCAGGTGTCGCGGGATCGCGGTTCGCCGCCGCGCGCGCGCGGTCGATCGCCACCGCCAGTTGCTGGCGGGCGAGCAGTTGTTGCGCCTGCACCACTTCGGGTGTCGGCAGAAGCACCGGTCCGGGTGCGTTTTCCGGTGTAACAGGTGTGGTCATGCAACCTCCGAGGACATCCCGCCAACGCGCCAGGGCCAGGCCCGAGCGGCAGCGGAACTGCGCACCCTATCCTAAAAACAAGGCGGGTGGGTGACGGTGCGACGCGAGGATGCAAGGCCCCAACTGGTCAACCGTCACATTTTTGACGGACCACGCTGGTTGGCTGAATGCGACACATTTATCATGAAAACGTTTTCCCACAGGGACGTCTCCCATTCATGAACGCAGTCGACCTCTCGCAGTACAGCCCGAAGTGGCAGTTCCGCTTCAACTTCTTCCAGCAGCACGGCGCGCCCAAGGAACCGGGCTTCAAGCAGGCCTGGAAGGCGCTTTCCTTCGGCGACCGGCTGAAGATCAACATCAATTTCTTCGCCCTGTTCTTTGGCGCGATCTACCTGCTGATCCTGGGCATGTGGCGCAAGGCGCTGGTCGTCATCGGCATCAACATCGCTCTGGCTGCGATCACCCTGATGCTTCCGGACATCGTCGGCCGCGCCCTGTTCTTCGCCCTGAACTTCCTGGTCGCCTCCAGCACCAACTACAGCTACTTCCAGGAAAAAGTGAAGGGCAACACCAGCTGGAACCCCTTCGAAGGCATGTTCTAAGCCGCTGCCAACGCCGGGCCCCCGCCCGGCAGGCCGCACTGACGGCGCCCGGCTCCGGCCGGGCGTCGTCGTCTGCGACATCAGGCCGCGCGCAGCTTTGCCGCCGCCGGCGCATCAGCCTGCAGGCGGAAGCGCGATACCGCCACCGCCAGCTGCTCGGCCTGGTCTTCCATCGCCCGTGCGGCAGCCGTGGCTTCTTCCACCAGCGCCGCGTTCTGCTGGGTGGTCTCGTCCATCTGCACCACGGTCTGGTTGACCTGCTCGATGCCCGCCGACTGTTCGCGCGAGGCGGCCGAGATCTCGGCCATGATGTCGTTCACCCGGCCGACCTGGCCGACGATCTCCTGCATCGTGCGGCCGGCACCGTGCACCAGCTGCGCACCGGCGCCGACCTGGGCGACCGAGGCGTCGATCAGGCCCTTGATCTCCTTGGCCGCCCCCGCCGAGCGCTGCGCCAGCGCGCGCACTTCGCTGGCCACCACGGCGAAACCACGGCCCTGCTCGCCGGCACGCGCCGCTTCCACCGCAGCGTTCAGCGCCAGGATGTTGGTCTGGAACGCGATGCCATCGATCACCGAGATGATCTCGGCGATGCGCTGCGAGGAGTTCTCGATCTGCTCCATGGTCTGCACCACTTGGCCGACCACCTGCCCGCCTTCGCTGGCCACACCGGCCGCCGATGCTGCCAGGCTGTTGGCCTGCTGTGCATGCTCGGCGTTCTGGCGCACGGTGGAGGTCAGTTCCTCCATCGATGCCGCCGTCTCTTCCAGGTTGGCCGCCTGCTGTTCGGTGCGGCGAGACAGGTCGCTGTTGCCCGAGGCGATCTCGCCGGCCGCCAGGCGGATGCTTGCCGCCGACTGCTGGATCTGGCCGACGATCTGGGTCAGCTGCTGCACCGTGCTGTTGGCATCGTCGCGCATCACCGCGAACACGCCGTGGAAATCACCGTGCATGCGCGTGCTCAGGTCACCGGCAGCAATCGCGCGCAGCAGCGTGGAGAGCGCGGCGAGGTTGTGGTCGCTCACCTGCATCATCGTGTTGAGCGTTTCGACCATGCGGCGGAAGTCGTGCTCGAAGCGCTCCGTATCGCCGCGCACCGCGAAGTCACCCGCTGCCGCCGCGGCGGCCAGCTGCTGGATCTCCTCGTTGATCGCACCCAGGTTGGCCTTGGTGGTGGCCATGGCCGCGGTGAACACGGCCTTCTCGCCCGGCAGGGCTTCCATGTCCACGCTGAGGTCGCCCACCGCGTAGCGCTGCATCACCTCCACCAGGCGCTGGGTGACCGCGTTGCTCGACGCCACCAGCTGGTTGCTGTCGGCCACCATGCGGCCGTACTCGCCCGGGAAGGCGCTGGCATCCATGCGGTAGCTGATCTGGCCTTCGTCATGGCGCTGCGCCATTTCGGCCTGCGCCGCCATCACCGCCTGCAGCGTCCCGCGCATGCCCTGCATCGCGTCCAGCAGGCGACCCACTTCATCGTTGCCGCGCGGCGGCAGTGCGGTATCCAGCTTGCCGGCGGCCACGTCGCTGGCGATGCGCACGGCCTGCGCCAGCGGACGAATGGCCAGGCCACGCAGCAGCACATAGACGCCGGCGCTGAGGGTGAGCGCGGCAATCACGCCGACCAGCAGGGTCAGCCACAGCAGCTGGCGGGCTTCGGCGACGATCACCGCGTGCGGCACCACCACGCCCAGCGCGAAGTGCTGCGGGGCATCGCCGACCTGCATCGGCACGTACAGGCGCACGTTGCCTTCGGCATCCGGCTCGAACGCCTCGAAGGTCTTGCCCTCGGCAATCTGCGCCAGCATCTGCTGGGTTTCCGCATCGGTACGCGGCTTGCCGATCTCGGCGGCATTGGCCGCCGCCAGCACCACGCCCTTGGGCGAGAGCAGTTCGACCCGGCCGGCCCCCATCGGGGTCAGCGTGGCCAGGTGCTTCTGCAGAGCCGCCAGCGAGAAATCGACGGTGAACACGCCGAGGAAGGTGCCGTTCTCCACGATCGGCGTGCTCAGCGTGCTCATCAGCACCTGCTGGCCGCCGATGGCATAGGCATACGGCTCGCTGACCTTGGGCAGCTTGTCGCGGCTCGGGCCCATGTACCAGTCACCGGAGCCATCCGGCAGGTCGGTGTAGGCGGTCATCGGCGACTGCTGGGGCTTGCCGCCCTCCCAGGCCCAGTAGCTCATGAAGCGACCGGTGGCATCGTGCGCTTCGGTATTCACGAAGTCTGCATCCTTGCCGTCGAAAGCGTTCGCTTCCCACATGGTGCTCTTGCCCACCCATTCCGGGTGCGCCTGCAGCTGCTGGCCAACGACCGCGGCCAGTGCGGCGCGGTCCGGGGCATCGCCGCGGGCACGCTGGGCCAGCACGGTTTCCACCATCGCATCGTTGCTGGCGAAGGCCGTGCCCAGATCGGCAGACACCTTGCGCGCTTCAGCGACGGCTTCACTGGCCATGGTCTGGCGCGAGGCATTGACCAGGCTGGCACTGGCCTGGCGGTAGATGAGGAAAGCGGTGATGCCGAAGCAGAGCAGCGCGATCGAAGCAGTGCCCAGCATCAGCTTGTGGGCGATGCTGCCCGGGCGACGGGCAGCGGCAGAGCGGGAAGAAGGCATGGACAGGTCCGCAGGCAATTCAGGACAACCGGCACCACGACGGCACCGCGCAGGTGCGCGATCCCTCGCGCCGCCGCCTGCCAGCTGCGGATCGAAACCCACGCTGGCAAGGCACGCACCGGGTTAGCGGCCGCAGGCGGGCCGGATTGAGGAAAAGCCGTCTGCGGGAACCTGAACACGCTCAGCCGTGGCGTCGGACGAAGAGCAATCGAGCATGGCTCGACTCTACAAAGGCGGCGCAGTCGAGCGTGGCTCGACTCTACAAAAGCGGCAGCATGCGCGGCAGTACTTCAATGCTGCCTGCGGCGTACTGCTGCAGCACGCCCTCCGGGCCGAAGCGCGGTTGCCAGCCCAGCGCCTGGCGCAGCCGGCTGCTGTCGTAGACACGGTCGATGCTGAGCGGCAGCGGCCAGCCGCGGCGGTCGAACTCGGCCAGCAGCTGCGGTACCCGGCGGGCCAGCACCTGGCGCGGGTTGGCGGCCAGCTCCAGGCAGTCACTGCGCTGGAACGGACTGGCCGCGCAGGCGATATAGCGCTGGAACGGCTCACCCTCATCCACCAGCAGCGCCGCGTGGGCACTGGCCACGTCGCGCGCATCGATGCCACGGTGCAGACGGAACATGGCCATGCGTTCGGGTGGCTCGGGGAAGCAGCGCGCCATGCGCAGCACGCGCACCTCGAAGCCCTGCCCCGCCGCCTGCTCGGCCAGTGCTTCGGCCTGCAGTTTGGTGCGGTGGTAGATGGTGCGTGGCAGCGGTTCGGTCGTTTCGTCGATCCAGCGGCAGCCACCGGCCACTACCGCATGGCCGTACAGCGCCGTGGTGCTGGTCAGCACGAAGCGGCGCGCGCCGGCCTGCCGGGCCAGCTGCAGCAGCTGGCCGGTGGCATCGACGTTGATCTGCTCGAACACCGGATCAGGCACCAGGCCGACGTGCGGCGCGTGCAGGGCTGCGGTGTGGATCACCGCGTCCACACCCCGCACGGCGCGCTCCAGCGCCTGGCGGTCGGTGACATCGGCAATGATGCGGGTGGTGTTGAAGGGCATGCGGTCCAACCCCACCACGTCGTGCTCGGCGGCCAGCGCACCGAAGATCGCGCGCCCGATCCGCCCGGAACTTCCGGTCAACAGGATCTTCATTGAATCCATTCGCTCGACAGCGCCCGGGAGCTACCGGGATCCCTCGATTCTAGGCGCGTGCACGGGCGCGGCAACAGCCTGCTCGCCTGCGTGACGCGATAGCGAGGCGTCAAGCGCGTGCATGGCAAGCGTGAAAGCGGCGCCGCGAACATGCACCTGCCATTACCGTGGGCTGTGCAGCATGGGACCGGTCGTCGAAGCTGGCGGCGTCCCTTCCGCACAGGAGACACAGCATGGCCAACGCACCCCAAGGCACACAGAATCGCGGCTTCGCCTCGATGGATGAAGACAAGCAACGCGCCATCGCCGCCAAGGGCGGCCGCGCGGCACACGCCTCGGGCAACGCGCATGAATTCAATTCCGCCGAAGCACGCGTCGCCGGCCGCAAGGGCGGCGAAGCGATCAGCCGCAACCGCCAGCACATGGCGGCGATCGGCCGCGAGGGCGGGCATGCGCGGCATGCCAATGCGCAGCGCCAGCAGCAACAGATGCAGGAAGAACCGAGGGCACCGGCTGCACCGGCGTCGCCGTATCCACAGCAGGGCTGATACCCAGCAGTGCTCCGTGAGACGAAATGCAAAGGGCCCCGTCGATGACGGGGCCCTGCTTTGCAGTAATCGCTCAGCCGAAGCCGGGGATCAAGCGGCCTTCATCGCATGTTTGCGGTCGCGCATCACGCGGTGGCAGTCCTGCACTTCCGGCAGCCACGCGGTCACTTCCTGGCGCACGGCCGGCGGCAGCTCGTTGTCGTTCAGCACGTCCTTGAACGCGGCCAGCAAACGGTCTTCCGATTCCTCCAGCTCGGCCACGTAGCCGTAGTTGGTATCACCGAAGGCGGCGCGAACCTTGCCGTAGAACTGCTGCATCGAGCCGACCATGGTGCCGTGCTCGGCCGGCTTGCCGCCGGTGGCGACGACGGCGCTGCTCAGCGAAGAAACGATGCGCGCCTTGACGCCGGCGATGCGCACGAACAGCGCGGACAGCTCGGTGTCCTTCACCTTGGTGGCGGCTTCTTCGTAGAACGACTTGCCGTCGCGGGCGATCTCGATCAGGTCGTTGAGGCGATGTTCGATGGTGGACTGGGTGCTCATGGTGTTTCTCCTTGATCGGGTCTGCGGGATGAGGGCAGCGGTGTGTCCGTTGCCTGCAGGACCAGAGTGGAGAAGCGCGCGTGGGACGCGGGTGAGCATGGTTTTATGCGGAAATCACGGCCTCGAACGGCAACTGACTGTTCACACTCTCTTGCAGGTGATTCACGCCGAGAGAATGTTTCCGCACGTGCTCATCAGTCAGGCGGTGCGCCATGCGCTGACGCGAACTTCGACAGCGAAGACGACTCGACCGGCAGGTCGTTTGCCACGCACCATTCCACGAAATCGGCCACACCCACTGTCACCCGGACAGTGCCGACGCCACTCACTCTGGCGAACCACACATGGCGCTCAATATCTTTTTCCCACTCGGCAAACGTGTCGTGCCAGTCACGCTCAGGCAGGAGCGCCTTGAAGCTGGCGTACTCTTCCTCCCGAAACCACGCGAACGCAAGATACGATTCGCCATCCTCGCGGGGAGGAGGAAGCGGCACGAGGGTGGGCCGACGGTGTTTCATGGTTCCATGACCTCAGTGGAGCGTTTCTGAAGTATCCGCCAGCAGCACCGCTTTCGGTCAAGGGTCAGACAATCGCAGGAAGATGTCGATTCCCTCCCCCGTCATTCGTCGGAACAGGAAAGGCAGGCCTGTCGCCTGCAGGAGCACCGCCATGCATCCGATCCTCACCGCCTTCGCCACCTCCCCCGACCGCGGCCAGGGCCTGGCCCGCGACATGCGCGTGCGCTGGGCGCTGGAGGAACTGGGCATCGCCTACGACGTGCAGCTGCTGACGTTCGCCGAGATGAAGGAACCCGCGCATCGTGCGCGCCACCCGTTCGGGCAGATTCCCACCTGGCAGGACGGCGATCTGCAGCTGTTTGAATCCGGCGCGATCATCCTGCACCTGGCCGAACAGCATGCGGGCCTGCTGCCTGCGGATGCGGACGGCCGCATGCGCGCGATCGTGTGGATGTTCGCGGCGCTGAACACGGTGGAGCCGCCGATTGTCGAGCGTTCGATGGCCTGGGTGCTGGAGCGCGAACAGCCCTGGTACGCGCAGCGGCTGGTGATGCTGGACGAGCGCGTGCGGCGGCGGCTGCAGGAACTGTCGACGCGGCTGGGCGACGGCCCGTGGCTGGACGGCGCGTTCAGTGCCGGCGACCTGCTGATGGCGTCGGTGCTGCTGCGCTTGAAAAGCAGCGGCATCGTCGATGAGTTCCCCGGGCTGGCTGACTACGTGGCGCGCGCGACGGCGCGGCCGGCCTACCAGCGCGCGTTTGCCGCGCAGCTGGCGGTGTTCCAGAACGCCTGATTGCCTGCCGATCCGCCCGCCTCAGCGCAGCGGATCGGCCGCCACGCCCTCATGGGTGATCTTCACCGGCAGGATGTGACCCTGCGCATCGAACTCCATGCGCTCGATGGCGGTCTCGCGGTGGTCACGGGCGGTGTCACCGTGCGGTCGACGGTGGTAGACGATGTACCAGCGGTCGGTGCCCGGCACCTGGATGACCGAGTTGTGGCCGGCGCTGGTGGCGATGGCCTCATCCTGCTGCAGCACCGTGCCGACACGCTTGAACGGGCCGGTGGGCGCATCGGCAATGGCATAGGCCACCTTGTAATCCGGGCCACCCCAGCCGCCTTCGGACCACATGAAGTAATAGCGCCCACCGCGCTTGAACATCAGCGGGCCCTCCACGTATTCCGGCGCCGGCGTGATTTCCTTGAACAGCGAGCCATCGGCCAGCGGCAGCACGCCGGTGAAATCATCCTTCAGGCGCACGATGTTCGCGTGCTTCCAGCCGCCGTAGATCATGTACCAGGCGCCGTCGTCGTCCTTGAAAACGAACTGGTCGATGGGCTGCGCGCCATTGTGGAAAGCACCCACCAGCGGCTTGCCGAGCAGGTCCTTGTACGGCCCTTCCGGACGATCGGCCACGGCCACGCCGATGCCACCCAGTTCGCTATCGGTCTTGATGTCGTTGGCGGCGAAGAAGAAGTAGTACTTGCCCTTGTTTTCCACCACCGACGGCGCCCACATCGCGCGCTTGGCCCAAGGCACATCCTTGGCGTTCAGGACGTCGGCATGCTTAGTCCAATGCACCAGATCGGACGACGAGAACGCGTCGAAGGTGATCTGCGCATCGTAATCCGCTGATGTGGTCGGAAATATCCAGTAGCGGTTGGCGAATACCGCGGCCTCCGGGTCGGCATACCAACCCTTCAGGATCGGATTACCCGAGGTGGCCGGCGGTGTGGCCTGCGCGCCCGTTGCCAGTGCCGCTGCCATGCAGGCGGCCATCATCCACTTGCCCAACGCCATGCCGTGCGCTCCCGTGCTGGATAGATGGGAGCATATTAGATCGATTCAGATGCGGAATGCGAAGGCAGCCCCACCCCGTGCGCGGGAGTGGGACGCAGGCCTCAGGCCTTCTTGATGACGGTGCGCTTGCCGATGCTGCTGGTCTTGCCGGCGGTCGGCTTGGCCAGGCCCGGAATCAGGAAATCGGTGACCTTGTGGCCCATGGACACCTTGTGTGCCAGCCAACGCGGCATGCGGCCACGGCCGGTCCAGGTCAGGCGCTTGTATTCCGGATCGCGGTATTTGGCGGCGACCTTGCCGGTTTTACGGCGTGCCGGTTTACGTGCCGGTGCTGCGGTTTCTGCGGCTTCATCGCCGAAGAGTTCTTCGATGGTGTAACCAGCTTCGGCGGCAGCGGCCTTCAGCAGGCGGCGCACGGCGGCGGCCGGGCGGCGGGTGGTGATCAGGGCTTTGCGCTGTTCGGCCGCAGCCACCAGTGCGCCCAGCTCCCGAAGGCTGAGCGATTCGATATCGATAGTCATGCGGGGAAGGTCTACTGCGGCGGGCTGGGTGTCAAGCTTGCTATACACATGCAGAACCTCGTCCGCCGACCTTCGGCCTCTACAGGCCAATGTCGATCAGCGGTTCCGCTCACGCCCTCTTTTTGATTAGTTTCATTTTCGAGGGCTGAATGCGATGGCACTATCGAACCTGTCCTATCTCCGCTTTGCGGCGGCGATGTTGCGATGGGGAACAGCCAGCTTCAGGAACATCTCGTTTCAATGCGTAACCACAGACCAATACAGATGATTTCCGGAACACTTACTCAAGAACAGCATCTCCTCGCACTTCGCATGCATCGGCGAAAGGCGATAACACTACAAATAGGAATTCTGCTCGCATCTGCGGCGATCGGTGTAGCCACTTTCGCTCTGGGATTTCACTTTCCGGGCATTGTCCTGATTGGTGCAGGCGTTGGCGGAATGATAGGTGCCTTCGTCCAGTCCAAGCTGACACTGCCGCGCAGCGTTGCCAAGATCCATCGTCAGCAGGCTGGCCTGCGCGCTCACAACACTTACAGCTGGGACGAGGAATGGCTCAGCGTTTCGACTGAGCATGGGCACGCCAGACGGCGATGGTCGGATTACACAAAACTGCGTGAGAGTGGGGAACTATTCCTTCTCTACCATTCGGACGTCATGTTCGAGATTTTCCCGAAGGCCTGGTTCAACGAACAAAAGCAGATGGATGAATTCCGGCGACTGGCCTCTCAGGCCGCGGGCTGACAGTGCGAAGAAGCCGCAGAGTGCAGATGTAGTGCGCAACCCCTCTTTGTGGTGGGCCCACCAGGATTCGAACCTGGAACCAAGGGATTATGAGTCCCCTGCTCTAACCGTTGAGCTATAGGCCCTGCGCAGCGCCACAGTGTAGTTGAGCGCGCCCCTGGCCCGCTACTCAGGCATCAACAGCCAGTGCCCTGGCGACCTGCTCCAGCCGTACCTCGGCAATCTCCGCGAAGTGCTGCATCTGCCGCAGATGCGCCTGGAACAGGGCGACAGTCCGCCTCGCCCCTTCCAGTCCCGGGTGGTTGCTGCCAGCAAAGCCTTCAACCAGTCCCGCACCCGGGAGCGTCAGCAGCGCATACGTCGTGCGCCGGGCGAAGCCAAGCCGGTCTTCGCGCTCGTCCTGCAGCACCTCATCCCAGTCCAGCAGCGGCGGGAAATCGACTCGCGGGGAATCGGGCCTGTCGTTCTCTACATCGTTCATGGCGTAGCTCCAGATACATGACGAACCAGAGCAGCAGGCCGCACGCGGCGTGCGTGGCTTGCTGCGCGTCTGCATCGGTGCCGGTGATGTCCGGCCCGCCTACGTGATGTGTTGAGCATCTGCCCGGCCAGACTGCGGCCACTGCAGGAAGAATTCAAACGGCATATGCGACACCGGTCGGGATCACCCAAACCGCATCCCCATCGCTCTAACCCACTCAGCATTCCCCATCGCCAGCGTACGCAGCCCGTCCGACCGCACCCGCGCATCCCCCGCAACGCGCTCCCAGAACTCGCTCGCCAGCGGTGCCGCCCAGCGCAGATGCTCCAGTTCGCCGCTCTCACGCGGCGCAACCGCGTCCAAAGGAACATCCTGCCGCAGCACACCCAGCCGCGACGGTGCCAGCGACATCGGCAACATGTCGTAGGCCGGCGCCAGCGGCAACGGACCGCGATCAACGAGGCGGAAACCGATGTTGCCCTGGTGCATGTCGCTGTTGCCGATCAACCGGCCGAACGCATGCAGCCGCGCCATCGCCTGCACGGTCCCGGCAGACAGCCAGCCCAAGGCCTGCAGCTGCGCACCGGCGCGCGGCCAATCCAGCGTCGCTTCCCCAGTAAACGCAGCCGACAGCGACAACAGCGAAACAAAGCCCCGGCGCCCCAGCACATCGGTGCTGCGGTCGAAGCGCGTCACTTCCAGGAAGGTATGCGTGGGCGTCTGCAGCAACTCACTGCTGGCGGCATCCACACCAGCGGCGCGCAGGGTTTCCAGCGCCAGGTGTTCACACACCAGCAGATCGGCCCAGCGCTGCGCGGCCTCGCCACCATCGGGCTGGGCAAACTTCACGATCACCGCCCGGCGACCGCCGTCGCTTTCCACCGTGGCGGTGAACTTGGGCTGCTCACCCCCAGGCGAGGAACCTACGTCTTCGCCGGCCAGCGCGGCACGCGCGCGTTGCGGGTACTGCTGCGCCCGGTCGCGGGCAGCCACGCGGTCGGGTGGCGCATCCAACGCGGCCAGAGCCGCTTGTACGGCCTCGCCGCCCAGCAGCAGATCACCCGTCTCGGTTCCGCCGCCATGCACCAGCGCCACCAGCACGTCGTCGCGCTGCCAGCGGGTCAGATCCGAGGGCAGGCCGAGGCCGCGCGCGCGGCCATGCGCGAAGCTGCGGCCGAGGAAGCCCTGCGGGCGCAGGTCATCGAGGTACCACGGCAGGCCCGGGAAGAAGGCGGCGATGTCGCCGTCCGGCGCGCGCAGGAGGTTGGGCCGCGCACGGCTGGCATCCATGTGGAAGGTGTCACCACTGAGCGCGATCAGCCGGCCCAACTCCTCCAGCGTGGCGTCTTCGCGCAGGCGGTACAGCGGCCATTCGCTGCCTACGCGCGAGGGCTGGCGCAGGGCATAGGCGGTGGCGCGCGTCTGTCCCAGCCGCACGACCTGATCGCCACTGGCCGCGACCAGGCGGCTGAGGGTCATGCGGTTCACGCCCAGGCGCTCGGCCAACGCGGCCGCCGGCTGCGGTTGGCCGGGGGGCAGCTGGGCGATCAGATCCTGGGGCTGCAGGAGCGCGCGGCGGGCCATGGCGGGGCCTTGGAGACGAATAGTGTTACGTATTTATCGCAAAATCACGCTGCCCGCAAGCTGGCGTAGACATTAAAGTCACTGTTTTGCAAAGGATTTCAAAGCGAAAACAGCGACCCATACCAAGAATAGTGTTACGTAAAAATTACGGATTCATCAAACAATCCGCCGGGCATGGCCCGGCGCTACCAAAGAAAAACCCCGCCGAAGCGGGGTTTCTCTCAACACATCAGCCGTCGCTGGATATCAGTCGATATCCAGGAAGCTGCGCAGCTGCTCCGAGCGGCTCGGGTGACGCAGCTTGCGCAGGGCCTTCGCTTCAATCTGGCGGATGCGCTCGCGGGTCACGTCGAACTGCTTGCCGACCTCTTCCAGCGTGTGGTCGGTGTTCATGTCGATGCCGAAGCGCATGCGCAGCACCTTGGCTTCCCTCGGGGTGAGGCCGGCCAGCACGTCGCGCACGGTTTCAGACAGGTTGATGTTGGTGGTGTTCTCGATCGGGGACTCCACATTGGTGTCCTCGATGAAGTCGCCCAGATGGGAATCCTCGTCGTCGCCGATCGGGGTTTCCATCGAGATCGGCTCCTTGGCGATCTTCATCACCTTGCGGATCTTGTCTTCCGGCATGTCCATTTCCTTGGCCAGCTCCTCCGGCGTAGCCTCGCGGCCGTACTGCTGGAGCATCTGGCGGGAAATGCGGTTCAACTTGTTGATCGTCTCGATCATGTGCACCGGAATACGGATGGTGCGTGCCTGGTCGGCAATCGAGCGGGTGATCGCCTGGCGGATCCACCAGGTGGCGTAGGTCGAGAACTTGTAACCGCGGCGGTATTCGAACTTGTCCACGGCCTTCATCAGGCCGATGTTGCCTTCCTGGATCAGATCGAGGAACTGCAGGCCGCGGTTGGTGTACTTCTTGGCGATGGAGATGACCAGGCGCAGGTTGGCCTCGACCATTTCCTTCTTGGCCTTGCGGGCCTTGGCTTCGCCGTAGGCCATGGCGCGGCTGATTTCCTTGAGCTCGTCCAGGTCCAGCAGGGTCAGCTTTTCGATGTCGATGGTGGCCTGCTGCTCGGACACGATCTGGTCCTTCACCTCACGCAGCGCCGAGGACCACTTCTGCTTGCGCTTCAGTGCGTCTTCCACCCATTCCAGGTTGGTCTGGTTGCCTTCCCACGAACGGATGAAGTCCTTGCGCGGCATGCGGGCAGTGACGGTGGCCAGGTTCAGCACGCGGCGCTCATGCGACTTGATGTCGGCCATGGTGTCGCGCAGCTGCTTGGTCAGCACGTCGGTCAGCGGCAGCGGCAGCTTCAGGGTGACGAACACCGCCGACATCTCCTCGCGGAGCTTCGGCAGGTTCTTCTTGTCGCCCTTGGCGGCCGCCTTCTTGAAGGCATTGAACGCGTCGGTCAGTGCCTGCATGCGTGCGGCGACTTCCTCCGGGTCCGGACCGGTCGGTGCGGCTTCTTCATCGCCGCCGTCGACATCATCGTCCTCGTCCTCGTCGGCGTCGTCATCGCTGTCGTCGCTGTCATCGGACGCAGCAGCGGCCGGAGCCGGCACTTCGTCGGAGAGGTCGTTGAAACCGACGATCACTTCGGCCAGGCGCTTCTTGCCTTCCTTGTGGGCGTCGTAGTCGGACAGCAGCGATTCGACCGAGACCGGGAACTGGCCCAGAGCGGCCTGCACCTGCGAAAGGCCTTCCTCGATGCGCTTGGCGATGGCGATTTCGCCCTCGCGGGTCAGCAGCTCGACGGTGCCCATTTCGCGCATGTACATGCGCACCGGGTCGGTGGTGCGGCCACCTTCGGTGTCCAGCGCGCTCAGCGCTGCGGCGGCTTCTTCGGCCGCGGTGTCGTCGACCTCACGGTTGCCCGTGTTGCCGTCGTTGAGAAGCAGGGTTTCCACATCCGGCGCAACTTCATGGACATCAATGCCCATGCCGTTGATCATGCCGATGATGTCTTCGATCTGTTCCGGGTCGACCATGTCGTCCGGCAGATGGTCATTGACTTCGGCGTAGGTCAGGTAGCCCTGTTCCAGGCCCTTGCTGATCAGTTGCTTGATTTCGGATTGGGCAGGACGTTCGTTGGCCATGTAGTGCTCGCGCCACCGGCTAGGGAGAAATAGGGAACGTAGCATTATACCAGCCCGGGGCCCGGCCTGCCGGGCGGTGGTCCCGGCGGCCTAGGGCCTGAGGAGGAAGGTCACGGGACCGTCGTTGACCAGGCTGACGACCATATGGGCACCAAACCGGCCCGTTTCCACCCCCGGGGCGTGATTTTCACGGCAGATCTCGACAAATCGGTTGAACCCGCGTTCAGCCTCGTCCGGCGGGGCGGCGCTGGTGAAGCTGGGGCGCATGCCCGACCGGGTATCGGCGGCCAGGGTGAACTGGCTGACCAGCAGCAGCCCGCCCCCGGCATCACGCAGCGAACGGTTCATTTTCCCCGCCTCATCTGCGAATACACGGTAGCCAAGCAGCCGTTCGGCCATCCGCTTCAGCTGCGCCTCGGTATCGCCCGGCTCCATGCCCACCAGGGCCAGCAGGCCGGGGCCGATCTGCCCGACCGCCTCGCCCTCCACATGCACGGCGGCCTGGGTGACACGCTGGATCAGGACGAGCATCGGGGGCTCCAGATAACGGGGCCGGCCACGATAGCAGCGCCCTTGGCTAAACTGGGGCCAATGAATCCGCAACGCAAAGCCCGGCTGGTCCATCGCGCCACCACCCTGTTCGCCCGCCTGCCCTGGCCGCTGCTGCGGGGGTTCGCGCACGCCCTGGCCTGGGCCTGGATCCGCCTGAACGCCCGCGAGAGCCGGGTGACCCGGCGCAACCTGGAACTGGCCTACCCCGAAATCACCGGCGCCGCGCGCGACCGCCTGCACCGCGAGCTGCTGCGCTCGACCGCGCTGCAGGCCATCGAAACCCTGCGCCTGTGGAGCCGGACGCCGGCCGACAACCTGCGCCTGCACCTGAAGGAACAGCACGGCGCGGCCCTGTATGACGCGGCCCTGGCCAGCGGCAAGGGCGTGATCGTTGCCGCCCCGCACTTCGGCAACTGGGAGCTGTTGAACCAGTGGCTGGCCTCGCGCGGGCAGATCGCCATCGTCTACAAGCCGCCGGAGGACGAGGCCGGCGACGCCTTCCTGCAGCTGGTGCGGGGCGGCCAGAACGTGCAGCAGGTGCGCGCCGAAGGCCCAGCCGTGCGCCAGCTGTTCAAGGTACTCAAGGACGGCGGGGCCACCGGCATCCTGCCCGACCAGCAGCCCAAGGCCGGCGACGGCGTGTTCGTGCCGTTCTTCGGCGTGCAGGCGCTGACCATGACCCTGGTCAACCGGCTGGCCGAGCGCACCGGCGCCATCGTGCTGTATGGCTGGTGCGAGCGCATCGGGCCGGACATGGAATTCGCCCTGCATATCGAGCCCACCGACCCGGCCGTGGCCGACCCGGACCCGCAGGTGGCCGCCGCCGCGCTCAATGCCGGCATCGAGCGCATCGCCCGCCGCGACCCCACCCAGTACCAGTGGACCTACAAGCGCTACACGCTGCGCCCGCCGGGCAGCGGCGAAGATGACCCGTACGCCACCGAAGAACATCCGCACTGAGGACGGCGGCGGCTGGCCTGCGACCGGCTGCCGCAGTACGTTGAATACGACGCTGGCGCCCCCATAGAGACTGCGATGTCCGCCTCCCCCGGTCCTGCCATGCCTGCTTCTTCCCTGTTCGGCGATCCCGCCGCGATCCGCTGCGAACGCGCGGTGGCCGAGCTGCGTGCCGGTCGCCCGGTCCTGCTGCACGACGGCCAGGGCCAGCGCCTGGCGGTGATCGCGCTGGACAGCGCCACGGCCAGCAGCTTTGCTGCCTTCGCCAGCGCCGCGCGCGAGCGCCACTACCTGTTCCTCACCGCCACCCGCGCCCGCGTGCTCGGCGTGGAGGCGGCCGACGGCGCGCGCCTGCCGCTGGCCGGCGTGGCCTTCGATGCCCTGCCCTCGCTGGGCTACCTGCGCGAGCCGGGCCCGATGCCGGAAGGCTGGAGTGCAGGCGACGCCTTCGATGCCGGCGCGGTGGAACTGGCCCGCCTGGGCCTGCTGCTGCCGGCGATGGTGGCCGTGCGCCTGGACGCCGATGACCACACCTTCGACGGTGCGGCCGAGGTGGCCCTGTGCGACCTGGCTGAAGGCGCGGCCCATGCCGCCCACGATTACGAACTGGTGGCGCGTTCGCCGGTGCCGCTGCGCGATGTCGGCATGACCACCTTTGCGGTGTTCCGCGGCGGCGTGGCCCAGCGCGACCAGGTGGCGATCATCGTGGGTGAGCCGGACCTGTCGGCCGTGGTGCCGGTGCGCGTGCATTCCTCCTGCCTGACCGGTGACCTGTTCGGTTCGCTCAAGTGCGACTGCGGCGACCAGCTGCGGCGCGGCCTGCGCAAGCTGAAGGAACTGGGCGGCGGCGTGCTGCTGTACCTGGACCAGGAAGGACGCGGTACCGGCATCGCCGCGAAGATGCGCGCCTATGGCTACCAGCACGACGGCCTGGACACCATCGACGCCGATGCACAGCTTGGCTTCGGCGCCGACGAGCGCCGCTATGGCAGCGCCGTGGCGATGCTGCGCGGCCTGGGTATTACGCGCGTGGCCCTGCTCAGCAACAACCCGACCAAGGCACAGCGCCTGCGCAACGCCGGCATCGAAGTGCTGGACTGCATTCCGGTCACCGGCGAGATCACCGCCGAGAACGAGCACTACCTGCGCACCAAGGCCGACCGCGCCGGCCACATGCTCGATGTCGACGCGCTGATCCAGGCCGCCCAGTAACGCGGCCGACCTGCTACCGTCTGCGCGGGGCGGCTGCGGCCGCCTCCGCCCTGCCCTGCTGCCCGACGGACGCCCGCGTGACCGAACTGCCTTCGCCTGCATCGCCGCCCCTGGACCCTCTGGACCACTGGCAACCGCTGCCGCGCCGTGCCGCGCGCATGGCTGCACTGGAAGGTGCCTTCGGTGGCCTGTTCGTTCCCGGCGCGCCGCTGGCTGCGGCCTGGTGGTTCTTCGACCTGCCCGGTGGGCTCTGGGGTGCACCGGTCGGCCTGCTGGTCGGCCTGCTGTTCGGCGCCTGGCTCGGCCACCGGCGCCTGACCCGCACGCGCTGGCGGCTGGATGCACAGGGCCTGGGCCTGCGCCGCGACCTGATGTGGCAGCTGGAAACCCGCATTCCCATTTCCCGCGTACAGCACCTGGACCTGCGTCGTGGCCCGCTGGAACGCCGCGCCGGCCTGGCCACGCTGATCGTGCACACCGCCGGCACGCGCCTGAGCGCGGTGACCGTCAGCGGCCTGGATGAGGCCGATGCCGAACGCCTGCGCGACACCCTGGCGCACCAGCTCGACCAGGACGCCGACGCCCTGTGAGCCTGCCGCCGCCCCTGCCGCCGTCGCTGCCCGGCGACGGCCAAGAGCATCGCCTGCACCCCTGGTCGTGGCTGTTCGTGCTGCTGATGCAGCTGCGCCACTACCTGCTGCCGTTGGTGGCGCTGCTGGTGTTCGGCCAGCGCGGCGACCGCGACCCGATGTGGGCGCAGCTGATTCCGCTGTCGGCCATCGCCGCGCTGGTGGTGGTGTCGGTGCTGCAGTACCTGAGCTACCGCTACCGCATCGGCAGCGACGCGATCACCGTGCGCAGCGGCCTGCTGTCGCGCAACCGCCGCGAGATTCCCTTCGCCCGCATCCACAACGTGGAAGTGCGGCAGAACCCATTGCACCGCCTGTTCGGCGTGGCCGAGCTGCGCCTGGAATCGGCCGGTGGCGTGCGCCCGGAAGCGGAGATGCGCGTATTGAAGCTGGACCAGGCACTGGCGCTGGAACGGCTGGTGCGCCAGCGCGGGCAGGCACCGCAGGCGGTCATCGGTGATGCGCCGCAGGACATCGCCAACGATGACGACGAGCAGGTGCTGCTGCGCCTGTCGGCGTGGGACGTGGTGCGCATGGGCCTGCTGTCCAACCGCGGCTGGGCGCTGGCCGTGGCCGCCTTCGGCGTGCTGTTCCAGACCGTGCCGCGGCCGGTGATGGACGATGCCATCCAGCGCGGCGGCCGCCAGGCCTTCGGTTACGTCAGCCACCTGCACCCGGGCCTGACCGGCACCCTGCTGCTGGTGGCGGCCACCCTGCTGCTGGGCTGGCTGGGCCTGCGCGTGCTGTCGGTGGTGCTGACCGTGCTGCGCTACCACGGTTTCACCCTGAGCGAGCGCGAGCGCCGGCTGACGGTCTCCACCGGCCTGCTCAGCCGCACCCGCAGCAGCGTGGCACGCCGCCGCATCCAGGCCTGGACGCTGCGCGAAGGCACGCTGCAGCGCTGGTTCGGCCTGCGCCAGCTGCGCATCGACAGCGCGGCGGGCGGCCCCTCTCGTGATGATGAGCCTGCCCTGCGCGAACTGGCGCCGCTGGCCCCGGCCGCCACCTGCGAAGGGCTGGTCAAGCACCTGCTGCCGCAGCTGCAGTGGCCGCCGGCACAGTGGCATGCGCTGCCGCAGCGCGGCTGGTGGCGGCTGAGCCTGGGCAGCCTGGTGCTGGTGCCGCTGCTGGCAGCGGGCGCCTACTGGCGCTGGGGCCCGTGGGGCCTGCTGGTGCTGGGCTGGCTGCCGGTGGCGCTGCTGGTGGCACACCGGCAGATGGCGCGCATGGGCTGGCACCTGGATGGCCAGTTCGTGGCCGTCCGCGGTGGCTGGTGGAAGCGCTGGTGGCGCTGGGCCGAACTGGACAAGGTGCAGGGTCTGCGCCTGCAGCGTTCACCGCTGGACAAGCTGCTGGGCACCGCCAGCCTGCAGCTGGATACCGCAGGTGCGCACGGCGACGTGGCGCTGGCGCTGAACTACCTGCCACAGGCGCAGGCCGAGCAGGTGATGGAACAGCTGGCGGTGGCATTGGCGCGGCGCAAGCTGCGCTGGTGACACGGGGTCGGATCCTGGCCGTGCATCAGGTAGTGGCCGGGCGGGGGGGGGGCGGGCCGCCCCCCCCCCCGCGGAGCGGCGGCCCCCGCCCCCCCCCCCCCC
>NZ_JBRRCR010000067.1:0-23184 GCF_056759115.1 Stenotrophomonas sp. STEN087
GCGGGTGGGCTGAGGGGGTCCCCGGTGCGCCGTGGGTCGGTGCCGCCGGTTGTGGGCCACACTCTGGCGGCGGGTTTGGACCCTGATGGGGCGTGCCGACCAACGGTCGGCACCCACCAGAGCGGTGGGTCGGCACCCACCGAAGATGTGGCTTGGCGTCGGCCCGGCAAAGGCCCGCAGTTGGTAGGTGCCGACCGTTGGTCGGCACAACCTGTCAGCTGCGATGCACCCTGAAGGAGCGTGCCGACCAACGGTCGGCACCCACCAGAGAGGTGGGTCGGCACCCACCGGAGCGGTGGGTCGGCACCCACCAGAGCGGTGGGTTGGCACCTACCGGGCGACCGGCGCCATCTTCCACAACAACGCGCGGAACGGGGCCAGCAGGCACACGCCGATGGCCAGCTTCACCGCCAGGTCGCCCGCGGCCCAGCTCACCCACGGAAGCGCCGAGCCGGCAAACGCGATCGACCAGAAGATGGTCGTATCCACCGTCGCGCTGCAGGTGGTGGCCACCATGGGGGCACGCCACCAGCTGCCACGGCGCAGGCGGTCGAACACGGTAATGTCCAGCAGCTGGGCCACGATGAAGGCCGAGCACGAGGCGATCGCGATGCGCGGCGTCGCCACCCACACCGACAGCAGCACCGCCAGCAGGAAACCGATCCACGCCACGCGGCGGGCCGGGCCCGGGCCGAAGCGGCGGTTGATCAGGTTGCTCACCAGGAACGCCACCGGGTAGCTGAAGGCACCCCAGGTCAGCCAGTCGTTGATCGGGTACTGCACCAGCACGTTGGACAGCAGCACCACCGCGCCCATGGCCAGCACTGCCAGCACGAGGGCGCGCGGGGTCAGCGGGGCAAACACAGGGTCAGGACGCACGGACATGGCGAGCCAGGGCAGACAAGGGAATCGCCCATTATCCGCCCGCCTGCCGGCAAAGCCAAAAACCGCCGTTCAGCTGGCCCGGCTCAGTACCCGCCTTGTGCCGGCGGGTAGGGGGCGGGAATGTGGGTCAGCGGCCTGCCCTGCGGATCGCGCGCCATCAGGCCTTTGTGGCCTTCCGACGGGGTCGGGTCGAACTGCACAGTCTGGCCGACATGGAACAGCACCGAAGGATCGCCCACCTGGTTCGTCCAGCGGATGGCGGCCGTATTACCCGGTTGTCCCGCTTGCTCCAGCAACACTTCGCGCTCGCCATCCACGTTGGTGCCGATCGAGCGCACCTGCATCGGCGGCGGCACACCATTGGACGCCGCCACCGGCGGCTGGCCGGGCTTTGGGTTGGCGGCGGCCGCATCGTTCTGCGCCATGGTCTGGGCCAGACCCGGAGAAATATCCAGTGACACCGGAGGCTGCTGTGTGTCCACGAAGCGGTAGACGCGCCGCGCATCGGCAGGGCTGGCAGACAGCAGCCCGACGGCCAGGGCCAGGGCAATCGCAGTGCAGGGCAGGGTACGCATCGTCAATTCCTCCATGGAGCGACTGGGCCCTGGGCGGGCCCGCGTGCCGATCATAGCGTTCGCGGCGTAAAGCGTTGGTAGGGCCGTGCGTGGTTGCCGGCCAGCGGCCGGCATTACCCGAGGGTGAGGCGCGCGCTGACTTCCGCCGCTACCCGCGCGGTTTCGCGCAGTGGCTCGATGCGGTCGTGCTGCCAGTCCAGCCAGTGCGTCTGCAGGCGGCCGCGTTCGTGCAGCTGGCGCTGGAAGCGGGCCAATCGTCCCTGCGCGGTGTCGGCCAGGGCCACCATCACCGGCAGGCGCGTGGCGCTGGCTTCAGAGAGCAGGTTCACCGAATCGGGTGATACCACCACCCGGTTGGCCCAGCCCAGCAGGCCGGCATAGGGGTTCACGCCGTCGCCGCCATCGCCCCAGATCACGTGCGGCAGGTGCGCGAACGTCGCGCGCAGGATCTCGGCCAAAGCCGGCGGCGTGCGTCGCGAAGTCGTGGCCAGCAGGCTGCCGCCTTCGCTGCGGATCTGCTCGGCCAGTGCGGTGAACACCGCCACCATCGCCGCCTCGTCCCACGGTGCCAGCGGCGTCGGTCCGCCTACCAGCAGCGCGGTGCGCGGGCCGGGCAGGGCACCGAAGTCGGCGAACGCGGCGCGGCCCAGCGTCAGCCAGTCATCGTCCACCGGGTTCAGGCTGCCGATCAGCGTGAGGACGTTGCTGCCACGCAGGGCATCGTGCTCGGGCACCACCACCAGATCCCAATGGCGGGAGGGCAGGCGCGGGTCGAGGATCTGCACCGTGCGGCTGCCACGGGCACGCAGCACGCGCAGCGCACCGGCGGCCTGGCGGCCACAGCCGATCGCCAGCGCAGGGGCCTGCGCGGCCAGCTCGGCGAAGTCGGGGCCGTAGCCGTTCACATCACCGGGCAGGCGCCGCGGCGACAGCCAGCGCCAGGGCGCACGGGGCCGCAGGACCAGCGGGCGATGGGTGCCCTGGCGCAGCGCCGAGGCCAGCGCGACCGCCTGGCGGACATTGCCGGCACGGCCGTCAGTGACCGTCCACGGCGCGCTCGATCGTTTCACCATTGGCATTAATTCGTTTCAGCCCTGCTGGGTGTTGCAACAGTCGCGACACTCTACACTCCTGATCGTCCTTTCGCCCCGCGTCGCCCGCGGGCACTGACTCCCTTTTGCTGCCCTGGAGATCCACCGATGTCCCACGCGCTCGACGCTGCTGCACTGGACCAGTTGTTCCGCACTGCCCGTACCCAGAACGCCTTCCTCGACACGCCGGTGGAAGACGCCCAGCTGCACGCCCTGTACGAGCTGGTGAAGTGGGGCCCGACCGCCGCCAATGGCAGCCCGGCGCGCTTCGTGTTCGTGAAGTCGGCCGAAGCCAAGGCCAAGCTGGCCCCGGCACTGTCCGAAGGCAACCACGACAAGACCCTGGCCGCACCGGTCACCGTCATTGTCGCCTTCGACCAGGACTTCCACGAAAAGCTGCCGTACCTGTTCCCGCACACCGATGCCAAGGCCTGGTTCGACGGCCCGCGTGAAGGCCGCCACGAAGGCGCGTTCCGCAACGGCAGCCTGCAGGGCGCCTACCTGATCCTGGCCGCGCGCGCGCTGGGCCTGGATGCTGGCCCGATGTCCGGTTTCGACAATGCCAAGGTCGACGAAGCCTTCTTCGCCGGCACCAACATCAAGTCGAACTTCCTGGTCAACCTGGGTTACGGTGACCCCTCGGGCCTGTTCCCCCGTCTGCCGCGCCTGTCGTTCGACGAAGCGGCGCGCATCGCGTAAGTCGCTGTATCGGTTTCGGGCCGTCACCTTGGCGGCCCCCGTTGTACCCACCCTACGATTCCGGAGAGTTCCTCAGATGAGCGCCACCCGTAAACTGCTGCTGCCGCTGGCCCTGACCCTGGCCATTGCCGCCTGCTCCAAGCCGGCCGCCACCGCTGCCCCGGCTGCCGATGCCGCCGCCCCGGCCACCACCGAGCAGGCTGCCACCCCGGCCGCTGACGCCGCTGCTGCTGCCCCGGCCGCCGAAGCGATCCAGATCGCCTCGGGCACCTACAAGCTCGACCCGAGCCACACCGACGTGCTGGCCCAGTGGAGCCACTTCGGCTTCTCGCACCCGAGCGCGCACTTCGGCAACGCCGAAGGCACCCTGGTGTACGACGCTGCCGACGTGACCAAGTCCACCGTGGAAGTGAAGCTGCCGCTGAGCGGCCTGAACAGCTTCACCGCCAAGTTCGACGAACACCTGAAGAGCGCCGATTTCTTCGACGCCGCCAAGTTTGCCGATGCCACCTTCAAGAGCACCAAGGTTGAAGCCGCCGGCACCAACAAGCTGACCGTCACCGGTGACCTGACCATCAAGGGCATCACCAAGCCGGTCACCCTGGACGTCACCATCAACGGCGGTGGCGAGCACCCGATGGCCAAGGTTCCGGCCGCTGGCTTCGATGCGACCACCACCCTGAAGCGCAGCGATTTCGGCGTCGGCGCCTACGCCCCGAACGTCAGCGATGAAGTGAACATCCGCATCACCACCGAAGCCACCGGCGAAAAGCCGGCGGCTTGATGTAACCCGCTCACTCGTCGTGAGAAGGCCGAAGGCCCGCTGAAAAGCGGGCCTTCTTTTTTGGGGGAAACGCGCGGAAACCTGCTGTGGGCTGGGACTGCGCGGAAACCTGCTTTGGGTCGGGGCCGCGGGGAAACCTGCTTTGGTAGAGTCGACTGTTAGTCGACTGCTCTTCGCTGGATGCCAAAACCCCGCGCTGCGCGCGATAGTCGACTAACAGTCGACTCTACCCCGTCGGCCGTTTCCGGAATCCCGTCGTTCATTCCGTACCCCGTCGTTCATTCCGTACCGCGTCGGTCGTTTCCGGAGCCCGGTCGTTCATTCCATACCGCGTCGGTAGTTTCCGGAATCCCGTCGGCCGTTTCCGGTACCCCTGCAATCACCGCTGCGCGATCAACCATGCGGCGCATGCGTCGCTGGGGCTCTGCTTGGCTTTCACGGTCATGCCGCTCACGCGCACGAACGTCTGCGCGGCCTGGGCCACCACGTTGCGGGCGATCAGGGCGGCCTGCTTGGTGGCGGCCTGCTGCTTGCGCAGCTGCACGATATGCACCGACGGGCGGCCCGCCGGGGCGTACTTCTGGTCGCGGCGCAGGATGTCGGCTACCTGGGCCACTTCGAATTCGGCCTGCAGATAGCGGTGCTCGGCCTCCAGCAGCTCGCGCAGCGGCGCGCGTGCGGCGGCGGGGTCGGCGAAGGCGGCCAGGGCCGTGTCGCAGGCCGCGTCATCGGCGAAGCGGGTGCGCAGCTTGTCGATGCCGGCCAGGGTCAGTTTGCCCATGGAGGGCCTCACAGGTGCGGGAAAGGAGCGCGATTGTGGCAGAAGTCGTGGCAGGACCGGGGTCGGATCCCTTTTCCCGCAGGGAAAAGGGCTCTGACCCCAGAGCCCACCGAAGTTTGGGGTCAGAGCCCTTTCCTGCGGAAAGGGATCCGACCCCGCCTGGGTATCAATCGCCGTCGGTTTCGTCCGGGTGGGCCTTCCAGTAGCCGGTCGAGCGGATCCAGTCGCGCGGCACGCCCAGGTGGCCTTCGATGAACTTGCGCATCATCCGCGCGCGGCGCGATTCGGTGGCGATCCAGTAGAACGTGTCGCCGTCCGGGGCCTCGAAGTCGGTCAGCATGTCTTCCAGCAGCGTGCTGCTGGCCGCCGGGAAGCCGTTGCGCTCCAGCCAGTGGATGCGCACGTTCTCGTACTGCGGCAGGTCCTGGCGCTCATCCTCGTCGCTCACTTCGATATACGCCTGCACCTCGGCGCCATCGGGCAGCACGTCCAGCCAGCGGGCGATGGCCGGCAGCGCGGTTTCATCGCCAATCAGCACGTAGGCGTCGTAGTCGTCGGCCACCACGAACGAGCCGCGCGGGCCGCCGATGGACAGGGTGTCGCCCGGCTGCGCGCGCTCGGCCCACGGCCCAGCAATGCCCTGGTCGTGCAGCACGAAGTCGATGGCCAGCTCGCCGGCCTCGTGGTCCCACCAGCGCGGGGTGTAATCGCGCGCCACCGAGTGCTCCTTGCCCTCGGGGTAGCGCGGGCCTTCGGCGGTCATCACCGGCAGCACCATCTCGCCGCTGCTGTTGGGGAAGAACAGCTTGATGTGGTCGTCCGGGCCGGGCGAATCGAAGCCGGCCAGGTCGGCGCCGCCCAGCACCACGCGGCGCATGTGCGGGGTCACGGTCTCGGTGCGCAGCACGGTCAGGTGGCGGAAGCGCACATCCAGGCGCAGGCGCGAATTTTCATGTTGGGTCATTGCAGTACCTGTGCAGGTAATCGCGCGGCATCGCGCGCGTGGAAGGGGTAAACGACCTGGCGGGATTCACTCTGGCTCGGTCGGGGTAACGCGGTAGGGCGCATCGGCCAGCGCACCGTTCAGCAGCGCCGAGGCGCGCGACAGCTGTTCGGCCACCGCTTCGGCCTCGCCCTCGCTCCAGCGGCCGTGGTGGCGCACCAGCGCCTGCTTGAACTCGCGCAGCGCGGTGGCCAGCGGCGGCGGCAGCGAGGCCTTGGTGATCTCGCGGGCACGGTCGAAAGCGCGGCGCTGGGCCAGCCGCACCTGGGTGCGCTGCACCTTCAGCTCGAACTCGCCGGCTGCGGTGATGCGGAACACCCGGCGGCCGTCCTCTTCTTCCGATGCCACCCAGCCGGCCTGCTCGAAGCTGGCCAACAGCGGGTACATCGTGCCGGCGCTGGGCGTGTAGGCCTGCATGAACACGCCGCTGATGTGCTGGATCAGCTCGTAGCCGTGGCGCGGCTGTTCGCCGATCAGCGCCAGGACCAGCAGGCGCAGGTCGCCTCGGCTGAGCACGCGCGGCTGGCCGTTGCGGCGGGGGACGGCGGGCGCATCGTCTTCCTTGCGCGCCTTGGCAGTAGAGGTCCGGGCCATTTCGATATATCGGTAACGAGTGTGCAAACGATATATCGATAAGCCGCACCGGACAAGTACGGTTTCGGCCACACCGATGTGCAGATCGGGCCACGGTCCAAGCAGGGCAAGGGGGTGGGGCAGGGCGTGCGCGCGCTGCAGGCCACCATTGCGTGGCCCGGCATCCGTGCCAGGCCACGCAACAGCAACCGCAGGTGCCCCGGTGGCCGGGGCCGGCAGACAGCGCGGTAAACCGCGGGAAGGGGCCTGCTCGCGGCCACGGTGCGTGGCGGGCGCGGCAGGGTCCAGAGCCATACGCGACTGGTTGTCAGACATTCATCCGCGCACCGTCAGGCAAGCCTTACGCGCGCCCCGGCTGCCCCACTACGGTCATCCGTGGCGGTAACACTGCGTCCTGCACGTGGACGCAGCGGCCCGGAAACGACAGCCGGCGCAGGCCGATACGGCGGAAAAAACAGAGGCTTGCAGCCGCTTGTCCCGCCCCCCGCTGGCCCGGGACAGGCCTTGCGGACACTGGCCGCCTGCATCCATACGGCAGCGTAGCCAAACGACGAAAGCCCTTGGTGCGCTACACTTTGCGGTCTAGATATCTATACAACAGTCGCGCGCGTGCGTGCGGTAATGGGAGCGCTAATGAACTGGTTGAACGAAGTGCTGAACAACGACACCAATCCTGTGGAAACCCAGGAGTGGATCGAGTCGTTGAAGGCCGTCATTGATGTCGAGGGCCCCGAGCGCGCGCATCAGCTGCTGGAAGGCATGGTGGAACTGACCCGTCGTTCGGGTGCGTACCTGCCGTTCTCGCCCACTACCGAATACGTCAACACCATCGAGCCGCAGTTCGAGGCCAAGAGCCCGGGCAACGCGGAACTGGAATGGCGCATCCGTTCGATCATCCGTTGGAACGCGATGGCGACCGTCGTGCGTGCCAACCGCAAGCCGGGTGACCTGGGCGGCCACATCGCCTCCTTCGCCTCCGGTGCCACCCTGTACGACGTGGGCTTCAACCACTTCTGGCGCGCCCCGAGCGACAGCCATCCGGGCGACCTGCTGTTCATCCAGGGCCACAGCGCCCCGGGCATCTACGCGCGCGCCTTCCTGGAAGGCCGCATCAATGAAGAACAGCTCGACAAGTTCCGCATGGAAGTGGACGGCGGTGGCCTGTCGTCCTACCCGCACCCGTGGCTGATGCCGGACTTCTGGCAGACCCCCACCGTGTCGATGGGCCTGGGCCCGCTGGCCGCCATCTACCAGGCGCAGTTCATGCGCTACCTGGAAAACCGTGGCCTGATCGAGAAGTCCGACCGCAAGGTGTGGTGCTTCATCGGCGACGGCGAGAGCGACGAGCCGGAAACCCTGGGTGCCATCGCCCTGGCCGGCCGTGAAGGCCTGGACAACCTGATCTTCGTGGTGAACTGCAACCTGCAGCGTCTGGACGGTCCGGTGCGCGGCAACGGCAAGATCATCCAGGAACTGGAAGGCGTGTTCCGTGGCGGCGGCTGGAATGTCATCAAGCTGCTGTGGGGCGGTTACTGGGATGCCCTGCTGGCCAAGGACACCCATGGCGTCCTGAAGAAGCTGATGATGGAAACCGTCGACGGCGAATACCAGAACTGCAAGGCCTTCGGCGGCGCGTATACCCGCGAGCATTTCTTCGGCAAGTACCCGGAAACCGCTGCGATGGTCGCCGGCATGAGCGACGACGACATCTGGCGCCTCAACCGTGGTGGCCACGACCCGCACAAGGTGTACGCCGCCTACCACCAGGCCGTGAACACCAAGGGCATGCCGACTGTCATCCTGGCCAAGACCGTGAAGGGTTACGGCATGGGCAGCGCCGGTGAGGCACTGAACCCGACCCACCAGACCAAGAAGCTGGACGACGACGCGGTGCGCCACTTCCGCGACCGTTTCAACATTCCGGTGACCGACGCGCAGCTGGCCGATGGCCAGGTGCCGTTCTACCACCCGGGCCCGGATTCGCCGGAAGTGCAGTACCTGCAGGAGCGCCGCAGCGCCCTGGGCGGTTACCTGCCGCAGCGCCGCCGCAAGGCCGACAAAAGCTTCAACGCACCGAAGCTGGAAACCTACGAGCGCCTGCTGAAGAGCAGCGGCGAGCGCAGCTATTCCACCACCATGGCCTTCGTGCAGAGCCTCAACATCACCCTGCGCGACAAGGAACTGGGCCCGCACATCGTGCCGATCGTGGCCGACGAAGCCCGTACCTTCGGCATGGAAGGCCTGTTCCGCCAGATCGGCATCTACGCGCCGTTCGGCCAGAAGTACAAGCCGGTCGACGCCGACCAGCTGATGTTCTACCGCGAAGACCAGAGTGGCCAGGTGCTGCAGCAGGGCATCAGCGAGCCGGGCGCCATCAGCTCGTGGATGGCGGCCGGTACCAGCTACTCGGTCAGCAACGTGCCGATGCTGCCGTTCTACATCTACTACTCGATGTTTGGCTTCCAGCGCGTGGGCGACATTGCCTGGCAGGCCGCCGACATGCGTACCCGCGGCTTCCTGCTGGGCGGCACCGCCGGCCGCACCACGCTGAACGGTGAAGGCCTGCAGCATGAAGATGGCTTCAGCCACCTGGTGGCTGGCGGCATCCCCAACGTGCGCAGCTACGACCCGACCTTCGGCTTTGAAGTGACGGTGATCCTGCAGCACGGCACCAAGGCCATGATGGAAGACCAGGTAGACGAGTACTACTACCTGACCCTGATGAACGAAAACTACACCCATCCGGAAATGCCGGAAGGTGCAGCCGAAGGCATCGTGAAGGGCATGTACCTGCTGACCGACGCCGGCAAGCCGAAGAAGGGCGAGCTGCGCGTGCAGCTGCTGGGTTCGGGCACCATCCTGCGTGAAGTGATTGCCGCCGCCGAGCTGCTGGACAAGGACTTCGGCGTGACCGCCGACATCTGGTCCTGCCCGAGCTTCAACGAGCTGCGCCGCGATGGCTTCGATGCCGAGCGTGCCAACCGCTTCCACCCGGAAGGCGACCAGCGCAAGGCCTACGTGACCGAGCTGCTGGAAGGCCGCCAGGGCCCGGCGATTGCCGCCACCGACTACGTGCGTGCGTATGCGGACCAGATCCGCGCGTTCGTGCCGATGTCGTACACGGTGCTGGGTACGGATGGTTTTGGCCGTTCGGATACCCGTGCGAACCTGCGTCGCTTCTTCGAGGTTGACCGGTACTACATCGCGCATGCCGCGATTGCGGCGCTGGCTAAGGACGGGAAGATGACCGGGAAGGATGTGGCCCGGGCGATCAAGCAGTACAAGATTGATCCGGAGAAGGCTAACCCTGTTGGGGTTTGATTGACGTTTTAAGCGTCAAACTGAAAGGGAGCGTTCATCGATCGCTCCCTTTTTTTGTGAACAAATTTTCGGAAATTCTCCGAGCCATCTTAAGAGGGAAATGGAATGATTTCTGAGATGCGTATCCAGAACATTCGCTCGCTGCGTGACACGGGTGACATCCCCGTGAAAAAAATTAACGTAGTGGTGGGGATGAATAGCTCGGGAAAAAGTACTTTCGTTCGAGTTTTTCCGTTACTAAGGCAGAGTGTCGAAGTAAGAACAAAGGGTCCCCTGCTTTGGTACGGACGGCTTGTAGATTTTGGAGATTTCAAGGAAGCAAAGACCACCGGCTCCGACGCTGAGCCAGTGGCGATCTCATTCAATTTAAGGCTGAAACGCCAGAACTCCAGACCTGGAAAGTTGCCAGGTCCAACGTATCGAGGGTACACGCTTCCCGCTAGTGTGAAATTAACTCTAAATATTGACCAGGCCGGCAATGATGACTTTGGTTTTATCTCAAAGCTAAAGCTTCAGCTCGATGCTGATGTGGTCGAGATGACAATGGATTCAAATTGGATCAAGTCTATTATTGTTAACGGAGCCAGTTTCTCCCCGGCGAATGGGCAATATTGGTATGTTGGGTCAGGTGAAGGCAAAATTCCTGGGCTCATTTACCTGGTGGAGAAAAAGTCCGCAGATGGTGAAACCCTAGAGGATGATCCATCCTGGGTGATAAACCGCATGGCAGAAATGCTGAGCTCTATCGCTCACGGTAATACCTCGATGGATCGGCTAAGAACTGTGGCCGAAAGGCTCGTGTATGCACCAGGCGGACAGTTCAAGGCCCAACTTCCCAGGCTGTCAGGAATGCCGGATGGCGTTCGCTACGCTCTCCACACCCATGCGAATGCAGATAGATCTGTGTTTCTTGACAAGCTTCGAGGCTTGGCGTTACTTAATATATTGCCTTCGGTTCTCCGCGATGTATCTGTCTCGTTTGAGGAATTTTGCGCCGGTGTTCGATATATAGAGCCTGTCAGAGCATCTGTCGAACGGTACTACCGCCAACAGGATTTGGCCGTCGATGAAATCGATTCGAGTGGCGCAAATACTGCTATGTATTTGCGATCCCTTGATTCGTTTGAGTTGAGAGGGCTTACTGCTTGGATGGAGGAGAAACTTGGATTTCGAGTTTACACTGAAAGAAGCTCGGGAAATGTTGCGGTTAAGATTAGGGTTAACGGAGAGTCCGTTGGTCGAAATGTCGCAGATCTCGGCTTCGGATATTCCCAGGTTCTCCCTGTAATCCTACAGCTGTGGCACTCGTGTCTGAGGCCGCGTCGAGCTAACAAGCGTGCATCAGTAGTCGCAATCGAGCAGCCCGAGCTTCATCTTCATCCGAAATTTCAATCTAGCCTCGCTGACGTATTTGTTAGTGTCGCCAATTCAATGCCTCGCGACGGAAATTCTGTCCCATTCTTCATTGAAACTCATAGCGAGCACATCATTAATCGTCTTGGAGCTCTTGTATCAAACGGGCAGTTAAGTCGCGAAGATGTGCAAGTATTGCTGTTCGATAAGGATGGAGTGGATACAAGAATAACCAGCGTATCATTTGATGAGCTCGGTGTTCTTTCGGAGTCTTGGCCCCTCGGCTTCTTCCTTCCGGAGGTCTGAATGTTCTTCTGGCTTAAGGATGAGCGCGGTGCGTTGGGTGACGAGACGAACTTTGATGAGTACGCAGAGTGCCTTGAAAACCTCGGAGAGGCTGGATTTAGAAAGGAGCATTTAGTATTTGGCGATAGATCTGTGATACATGCCGCGCTGTCTCTTGATATTTCAAGAAAGGCAAAAACCTATTACTCGTCCGTACTTGCAAAGTACGCTACGCTTGGCGGCATGCATCGTGAAGTTCGCCGGGTATTCGTTTCGACTGGATGTTTTGCTCCTGTTTGTGAAGACGGAATATGGACGATCCCACTTTCCGCATTCTCGGACATTTCATCTGTGGCCACTTGCATCATGGTTGTAGAGCATATGTACGACTACGCTGTTATTCTTGGATTGGTCGACATACATCTTGCGGAAGCTGGGATATCTTCCCTAGTCGGGATTAACTTGTTTCCTGCGGCGGGTGGGGGTGGAGGGGCGCATCTCTCGCTCTCAATGTATCAAAGAGATACTCGAAGACTTGGGATATGTATCCTCGATTCCGATCGATCCCACATTCATGACGCGCTGGGGAATACTGCTGGAGCATGCAAGAGGGTATTCGCGGAATCTTGGCGGTGGCGTATGCACATACTTTCTGGGAGGGAGTTGGAGAACTTAATTCCTCCGGGATTGCTGAGATCCCTGGGGATGATGTCTCCTTACCTCGATGATTCAAATTACTGTGAGGAACGTTGGCCTGTCACGGGGTATGTTGATATAAAATCAGGCGATTGCCTGTGTCGCTTCAGGGCTATTGATCGCGGGAATAGGTCCTTTGCTGAAACGAGTATTGTTGTTGGTAGGCATTTTGGAGCTATTCCCATTTATGATGAAGATCCCTGTTCGAGGGGTAATGGGTGTCTAATTTGTCGACCTATTGCTTCTATGTTGTCGGATTTGGCCGGAATAGTTCAAACTCCGGAATTCAGACGCCTGAGGAAATTTCCGCAACGAGTCCGAGCGCTCGATGAGCTGATTGACGACGTAGTGGCAGCCGGTGCCGTAGCTCGGTGGAATTTCATCTAAGCTGTAATGACCCGCCGGTTTCTAAGCAGGTCATACGGTTAATGTCGCGGCATGGGTCGCATCTGGGGTCGTCATTTCCAGCGCCTGATGAGGGCGCTGTTGGTTGTAGAAAGCGATCCAGTCAGCAATCATCCGCGTGGCGAGGACCTGGCTCTCGAAACGATGCCGGTGTACGCATTTCGCCGTAAGCCTCCCGCAGATCCTTCAGGTGCCGCTCGTACTGCTCGCGCACATCCTTGGGCTTGGTCCGCAGGGCGTTCCCCTTACCACGCTTGCCATCCTCGACCCAGCTCTCGATCTCGGCTGGTGGCAGGTCGAACTGGCGGCTGGCCGTGGCTACTCTAGTCTTGCCCTGGATGATCTCAAGGACCAGTGCCGACCTGCGCCGGGCAGTCCAGCGCTTGATCGCTTCTTCCATCACTTCGCTCATCTGTGTCTCCTTCGGGGGAAATAGCACCTGAGCAGGAAATCAGTGGGTCATTGTAGCGATGCACTTGCGACGCTCACTAACTTGAGTAGCTCGCAGCAGCTTTGTCGCATACGGCCCATTTCAACTAACATGTGCCTATAACGTCTTCAACGAGCTATGGCATGGGACGCATCAACTCATCAATCGATCTGGAAGAATTTGGCGTCGGTTCTGAGTACTCTCGTCAGGGTGTTGCGCAGCTGGGCGGCTTATCTGTACCCGCCGAAATTTACGGAACGCCATGGGCCGACGGCATACTAGAACTCGAGAATGCCATCTTGCTGTTCGTCACCCTCGAGAAGGAGGGCGAGGCCAGCTATCTCGACGTCTTCGACGGCACCGACTTTTACTGGGAAAGCCAGAATAGGAATAGCCAGAGTTCCCCGATCATCCGCCGGATCTCAGGCGGTTCGCCCACCTATCTATTCGCGCGGATGCGGGCAAAGGTCCGCGGCGCCTCCAACGCGGTCCCATTCGTCTACTGCGGAAGGCTCGACTTCGTGGCGATGGATGGTGAGCACCCTGTTACATGTCTGTTCGATGCGGTCGACATTGAAACCGGTCATGGCGATAGCCTGACCGAGATCCTGCAGTGGCGCCCCAGCATCTCCCCAACCGAGTTCTCTGCACGGCAGGTGCGGTTGAAGGGGGACGGGAAGATTCTGCCGCCAGTAGCTGCAAGTTCATTTGCTACCCCAGGGCCCACTGTCGCGGGTGGCCCCCTGACCTACGAAGTCGTGCTCACAGACGGCGCCATACGCAACGGCTACATCTCGGTGGACCCCAACTGGTCAGGTTTCGATGCAGCCATGCTCGGCCGGCCAGACGCAGCTTCGGGCCGAGAGGCGACTTTCACGTTCCCAGGCGGCTATCAGGTCACCTCCGATCTGCGAGCCAGCGGGCCGGGCTCGGCTCGAATCCGTGCAAGGGTTGCGCCTGCTTTTAGGCGTCTTGGCGTCGTAGCCGGCGACTCGCTGCTCATTGTCCAAGAGGAAAGTGGGCAGTACCGAATTGAGGCGCGAAAGGGCGGCAAAGACACGTTTGAGCTCGGCTACGCACGCCTGCGTGAGCGATTCCTCGCACGATTCCCTGGCTTCAGTGGCTTCTCCGAGGACCCGCGCCTGCTGCGGGAAACCAGCTACAAGCGGCAGCTGGTAGAGCATTACCAGGAGATCATGGTCCCGGCGCTCAGGAGCGGGCAGCCAGAGGAAGTTTGGTCTGCGCTGATCAAGCTTCTTAAAGTTCGAGTTGGTGTTGAGAATCCGCAGCCGCAGAACGTCGTCGGTTGGCGAATCGTTGCGCAGCTGGCCGACTTGCCTGAAGGCGATCGAGCCGCGCTAGGTGGTGCGGTCCTTTCACTGCTTACGGGGCAGGCCGACGACGGGGCGCAGGAATTCTTCAATGAATCTTCGTCCAACCTGAGTCCACCGCTTCAGCCTGCCGGGCAGCGGTCGCTCTCAAGCCTGTTGCTCACGCTCAAAGACCCGACGCGCCACTTCTTCATCAAGACCGGCCAGATGCGCCGGGCCTTGGGTCTGCTCGACCCGACCTTCGACTTCCGAAAGGGCGGCATGACCATCGAAGAATGGGAGCGCATCCGAGCGCTGTCCACTCGACTGGCAGCACGTCTATCGGAAGACGGCTGGCCGCCCGCAGACATGATCGATGTTCAGTCCTTCCTCTGGGTGGCCATCGCCTATGAGCAAGGCGATGGTGCCGAGGCTGAGGAACAAGAAGATGAAGCTGTGGAACAGGATGACGACATGCCCGTGATTCACGCTCCCTCCAATACCATCCTCTTCGGCCCGCCCGGTACCGGTAAGACCTATGGTGTAGTGGACAGGGCACTAGAGATCCTTGATCCGGAACTCCTGGCCGCGACAAAGGGGCAGGGGGCTGCCGCGCGTGCCACGCTGAAGCGTCGGTTCGACGCGCTGCACGATGAAGGGCGCATCCGCTTTGTCACCTTCCATCAGAGCTTCGCCTACGAAGACTTCGTGGAAGGACTCAAGGCTCGTGCCGGCGAAAGTGGTGCGCTCGAGTATGGCGTCGAGAACGGTGTCTTCCTCGAGCTCTGCATCGATGCCCAGCACAGCGACTTGCCGTACGTGCTCATCATCGACGAGATCAACCGCGGCAATATTGCCCGCATCTTCGGTGAACTCATTACCCTCATTGAGCCGAGCAAGCGCCAGGGCATGGACGAGGCGCTGTCGGTTTGCTTGCCGTACTCCAAGCAGAAGTTTGCTGTGCCAGCCAACTTGCACCTCATCGGCACGATGAACACCGCGGACCGCTCCCTTGCTGCAATGGACGTGGCGCTGCGCCGACGCTTCCGCTTCATTGAGATGCCGCCCCAGCCGGAGCTGCTCGATTGGAGTGTCGAAGGTGTTCCTGTGGGCGAACTGTTAAGCACCCTAAACAGCCGCATCGAGGTTCTGCTAGGCCGGGATCATCTGATCGGTCATGCCTACTTGATGGGCGCCAAGGATCTACCCGCGCTTGCCGATGCGTTCCGCCTCCGTATCCTGCCTCTGCTGCAGGAGTACTTCTTCGAAGACTGGCGCCGCATTGCGTGGGTCCTGAACGATGACGCTAAGCCTCACGCTGAGCGCTTTCTGCGCCAGCGTGAGCTGCAGTTGAGCCGACTGTTCGTGCCCGAAGTCCAGCTCGCCCCAGACACGGCCAATTGGTACATCCATGAGGCGGCTTTCGAACAGGCGGCCAGCTACAAGGGAATCCTCGTCGGTCAGGCGGACTGACCCGTGGCCGTGCTGACCGTTCGCGAGTACGCGCGCATTGGCGTGTCAGAAGGTGGCGCGCGGCAGGAGGGGCTAGATGCCGCCTTCCTGCCGCAGGCGTCCTTTGACTGGCTGTGCGGCGAGTTCGAGCGCTTGCGCGCTGGCGGAGCGGCGCTCATGCAGCGCGACGGTGCACGCTGGCTTCGTCTGGATCAGTACGTGGGCGTAATGGAGTGTCCCGACGGCACTACGCTGGAGGTACTGCCGAAGCACGTTGCACATGCGGACGACGCGCTCGGCGCCCGACGGCTGCTGCGGCGCATGCTGTGCACCGTGCTGGACATTCCGCCGAGGGAGGGCAGTCCCGTCGATGTGACCCTGTTCGACACGCCGTTGAATGAATGGGTCATGGGGCGATTCATCTCCGCGCTGGATGAGTTGCTGAAGCGGGGGCTTCGCTTCGACTACACCCGTGTTCGAGAGGAGCAGCTGTTCTTGCGTGGCCGATTGGATATGTCGCGCCAGCTTCGTCAGTCGCCCACCCGCGCCCACGTATTCAACATCGAGCACGATGTGTTTAGCGAGGATCGTCCGGAGAACCGGCTTCTGCGTGTCGCCTTGGATCGGGTATGCGCGCGTACGCGAAAAGCAGGGACCTGGCGGTTGGCGCAGGAACTGTCCACCCGCATGGCCAGCGTGCCACGAAGCACTCAGGTGGCCAGTGACCTGCGCGCCTGGGGCAGCGACCGGCTGATGGCCCACTATCGCGAAGTTCGCCCCCTGTGTGAGCTAGTTCTGTCGGGGCAAAGCCCGCTGGCGCTCGCAGGCGATTGGCGCAGCCCCAGCATGATGTTCCCTATGGAGCGGCTGTTCGAGCGCTACGTGGGTGTTTGTCTCGCTCGCCAATTCGCACCGGAGTGGCGGGTTGGCGGTGCGGCGTCGGAGTACCTGTGCCGCCATGGCGAAGCGAGCTGGTTCAATCTAATCCCGGACTTCTTGTTACGCCGCGGCGATGAACTGCGTGTCCTGGACACGAAGTGGAAAGTACTCGACGCGATGGCTGGCGACGCGCGGGAGAAGTACGGGCTCAAGCAATCCGACTTCTACCAGATGTTTGCCTACGGACAACGCTATCTGAGGGGCGCGGGGCAGATGGCACTGGTCTATCCGCAGCACGCTGGCTTTGCGCAGCCGTTGCCGGCGTTCGACTTCAGCCCTGGGTTGCAGCTTTGGGTCCTGCCATTCGATCTGGAACGCGGTCTGCTGGTGATGCCCGGATCGTGGCAGGTCCACGAAGAGCATGAGCTGCCCGATCAGCTATCGGGTGAAGCAAGAATGCCCGTCGCAATCTAGCTCTGACGTTCAAGTCCAAGGCGGGGCCACAAAGCATCATCCCGGTCTAGGTCGTAATCATCGCCAAACGCTAGCGCCGCCTCTCGCGGCGGCAAGTCCGCATAGCAGCCCAGCAAGAATTCATCCATGCCGGCATCGCTATGGTCGATGGCAAACAGGCCTAGCATCGCCTCGTCAAACGCTTTCAGCCACTCCGCGTCGATCTTGGTCATGATCATCCTCCTCGGGTAGGACAGGATGACCTGGGGGTGTCTCAAGGTGTGGGACAGCACGCGACGCGCCACATTGCCGCGCTGTCGATTGCAGACCCTTCCGAGATCGTAGATCCTCGCATAATTGAATTCGGAAGGGGCGGAGCACCATGGGCGACATCTCTGATCGCTTGATAGAGACTTACGGCAACCAGCTGCTAATTCCACTGGTTATTGGCGCGCTCCTCGTCATGATCTTTAAGGCGTTCTCGGGTTTGCACCAGACCAGAGGGTCTGCGCGGAGGGAGTTCCTCGAACTGTTCCATGACGTCGGCAAGAAGGACGATCTCTGGTTGTCGGTCGTCGTGAGGCATCACTTTGGCGTATATCTGCCTGTGTCCATCATCCGGCGTCTTTGCAAGCTGGACCAGTCCGCACGCGCGACCATGGAGGTGGCAGACGCGTGGTCTCTTGTTGATCTTGACGAGGTCACGGGGGAGATTCGATGGCGCAAGCAGCGCCATGCGAGTCCCACAGTACGTCGCATACTTGCATTCGCTTTTCTAGCTGGCTACTTCGTATCTGCCCTGGCCGCTTTCTTGCTGGCGTACATACTCGTTGTCGGTCAGGTGTCTGCTGGGTTCTCGATTCTAGGTTGGATTCTGGCGGCAATTGGAGTCGCGTTAGCGCTCTATTGTGCGCATCGTTCAGACCTCCTACGAACCAGCGGGGCATCGCTCAAGCGTTGGCTCGGAGTCGAATAGCTAATCCCTTTACATCGAAGGCGGGGAAACACGCTGCTGCTGCTCCTGTACACGCTGCATTTCCAGTGCCTGCTCCCTTGCCTGCCGATGTCCAATCGCCTCCACCATCCCCATGCTCTCCTCCACCGGCCGTTGCGCAGCCTCAGCGGTCGCCAAATGCGTGCGCACAGCGGCGGGGTTGGCTAGGTCGCCCTGGACCACAAAGATGTTCTGTGCAGCCGGTAAGTTGTCAGTCTTCTTGCTCAGTAGGACGTGGTCCGCACGCGTGATTCCGGCGTCTTTGGCCGCAGCCAACAGACTGGCCGACAAGCGTTCACTGGTTTCGTCGAACGTGCGGCCGTTTGCCCTATCCAGAATCTCTACCTTGCCGCGGATCTGGTCGAACAACGCTTGATCGGCCGTGCTCAGCAAGCGTGGGGAGCGGTTGGCTTCGTCCAGAGCACGGTCTGCCCTCTCCCCTTGAACTCGCGTCAGACTACTGGTGTTGTTCAACTCGATCCGACCATACCCGTCCTTGCCGAGATCGATGATCGGAAACACCTTCGCCTTGCCAAGATCAAGGCCATTTCGCTCCAGCTGACGTGGGTCAAGACCCAGCTCGCGTAGGTCTACCCGGATCTCGGCGGGCGGCCTGCCTCGCCAAAGTGCTTCGTAGCCCTGTGCAATCGAAGAAATAGGTGAGATGCCGTAGTAGTTTCGGTAGTCCGAATCTCCATTGCGGCCTAAGGTTCCGGCGCCGTCATAGAAGCATCTTTCAACTGCGGGCGTCAGCCTGGTCCCGTCCTTATGAGGCAGCGTGGTCAAATCTTCGTAGCTGATGCCTGCGGCCAGCCGCGGAGCCGGGCCGGATCGGTCGATGCAACGCGAGGTGGAACCCTAAGCGAGAAGCCGCTCAAGCTCGGCGTTCGATGCATCGGGTGAGAAGTTTCTGTTGCGACTGTTGAGGGCCCGTAGGCCGCTGATTTCGGCCATCGCTTCCTCCTTTCGCCCCCAATCCAGGTACGTCCGGACCTCTGCGGTTACATCAACACGCTCGTCAAAATTGCGATATGCCTGGGTCATCGCAGCGCCATAGGCCTGCGTGAACTCGGAGAGCGCACCATCGCGATAGGGAGTCAGAACGCCATGCATGCCCTCGTGGCCGAGCACCTCGGTAACCAAGCCTAGCCGCGCAGTTCCAGTCCATTCTGTAAAGTTGGTGGCGCTGATATAGACGGTGCCGGGTTGGCCATCCTCGCCCGCCTCATAGTGGCCGCCGTTGTGTTCGCCATGGGAGACCTTGATCGCACCAATCTGCCTCTTCTCAGCAGCGTTACCCAGAAGCCCATGAAGATAGGGAGATTCGACGATGGACTGGCGAATGACATCCTCCGCGCCCCTCGGGATTCGAGAGTCTTTGGAAAGATTATCGAGCAAGGGCTCTACGCGTGCGTCAACTGCCTTCATGGCACATCTCCTGCGAATCGAACTTCATAGACGCAGGTGTCCGCAGCCGCACCGCTTGCAACGTAAGTAAGCAGATCGGCATAGAACACCGTGCCGCCATCGGAGGAAGTGCGGCGGAACTGTTGCAGGCGCCCTCTCTGAAAGGCACGCTCTCCGCCTCGCGTGTATCCCGCAGCGGTTAGGGCCTTTCCTGCGGCGGTGGAGGTCCAGAAGCAGGGAGCATGAGGGTCATCCGTGAGCGGCTTTCCGCCGGGTCTGAAAACAGAGATGCCGTGATAGGGGACCTTCATGCCGCCCGCCAGGCTGCTATAGCTTGCGTGGAACGCATAGCCATCCTCCATCGCTTGACTCTCCGCCTCGCCACCCTCGCGCCCCGGCTCGAAGGGTATCAGCGTGATCTTCATGGCCTTGGCGAACGCCTCCTCCGACGCATCAGTGGTCTTATGCAGCGAGGCTGCGTATGCAACGAGGCGCTGTTGCAAGGTGGCTGCATCTATGGACTGGGCCGGTGCGGCCCCGGTCAGTGCATGCCCCGCAGGTGGTGGGAGGTCCGCTCGATTAGGCGCTTTGTCAGCCGCAGGCGTACAGGCGGTGACCGCAGCGAGCAGGGCAGAAAGGCCTGCAGCAACGAAATACGAGGAAGCCGAAGCCGATGGGTGCCGGTTGCGATCACAGCTGTGCCGCTTCCCAACGAGGGCGGGCAAAGATTTCATCCAGAAGCGTCCAGCGTTCATCAGCGCGTCCCATGCGGTGGTCGCCTTCACTATAGGGGGCGCGTAGCACGTGGTTCCAGAGCAACCGTGCACACTTTCACGCTGAATACGCAGCGGCATCTTCGGCACCTCAATCAGGTGTGAACGACCACCTCACCGCTGCGCTTTGTACCGCCGCATCAGTTCGCGAGCAGTCGCCTCCACTCGCTGCCAGTCGACCAGCATCACCCGCGCGTAGCTCATCTCCACAGCCACGCCATCCGCCACATCCACCATCGAATGCCGGCACATCGCCAACCGATCACCACTAGACCTCACAAGCGTCCCACCCTCGATCATCACCCCATCCGGCATGTACTCCCGCGAGTCACAGCTGATGAACGTCCTCACCCGTCCATCCCCATCCCGCACCACATACCAATCCGGCGCCATCTCCCACGTATCGCGCGCCACCTTCGACCGATCCACCGCATAAGTCGTCAGCCCCCAGCGCGGCGTCAGCGCCACGCGTTCGCTCAGATCCTGCGCCAGGTAATCCGCCGCCCCCGCGCTGCCCATATACCGCAACTCAATCGTCACCTGCCGGTAGCCGTCCTCCACCGACCGCAGCGGGTGATCCCCCGGCGGCGCGGCATCGAAGTCCGGCCAGAACACGGCCAGCATCACGCCGCCACCGGCAAACGGGCCGATCTGGTTGTAGTAGAGATTGGCCGGGAACATGAAACGGTGCGGGCCCAGGTTGGCCTCCACCGGCTGCGCCGTGTAGGTGCGGCCGCCCACGGTGCGGGGGCTGTTGGTGCCTTTGAGCGTGGCGACGATGTCGTCATCCAACGCCGTGGATGGCGGCCGCGCGCAGCCGCTGGCAGCCAGTACGGCCACCAGCGCGGCGCAGGCCAACCGGCGTGCCGATGTGCTGGTCATGGTGAAACTCCTTGCGCGTGATCGAGGGGATGCCGGAGCAGGGGCCTACCGCTGCCCCTGCACCCGCTCACTGGCCATCACCGTCAGCGACAGCACCGCCATCAGCAGGCCCTCCATCTGCCGGTCGCCCAGGCGCTGCTCGGGCGCGCCGTTCTGTCGCGTGCGCTCCTCGGCCAGGGCCATTTCGGCCACGGCGCGCAGGCCGCCCAGCGTGCAGTCGGCGTCGGCCAGCTGCATGCGGCGGCCGAGGCTGAGGTTGCGCTCGTGCCACGGCTGGCCGTCGGCGGCGGCGCCCGCGCCAATGCGGCGCAGGGTGGCGACAAACCCGTTGGGATCAGTCGTGGGGTCATCCTCGTGATCGGCGTTGGCCGGATCGCGCTGGGTGTGCAGATCAGGGAGTTTCGTTGCGCTCATGGCAGTGCTCCGTGCAGGAAGACAGCAGCCACCGATGAAGGTGGCGGACGATGCGTGGTTCGAAAGCCGGTCTATAGCGAAGCCGGTGGGTCCGAAGACCCCCACGCACCGCCCGCCAAAGAACGCGAACGGATTGCCAGCCGGCGCCACCCAGAGGTGACGCCGGCTGACAAGCGTAAACACATCGCTATAGAACGGGCTTTCGACACCCGCGCCACCCGTGTCAGGTGGCAATGCCAAGGTGTACTCGCACGGTTGCGAGATGCCAAGAAACCGCAGCGCTGGGAGGCCGCAGGTGTTGACGCTTACAGCATTGTTGCATGCGAGACACAGCGCGAATGCTTTGCGGTGCAATGGTTTCGGGCGGTGTTAAGTAACTGCCCGAGCACGCCTGGAAATGCACGGTTTGCAGCAGGGCATGGTTCCGATTGCGACAGCTGATTTTCGTTGCCTGCGTTGAAGGCGTGCCAATTGCGTCACTGCTTAACTATGCAGCACCAATCCCGGCATCGGCCACAGCAGCGGGGTGCGGGCCAGGTCGTAGTCCCCTACAACGAGGGCTGGGAGGCTCGCTGTTGCTGCTCCTGAGACCGCTGCATCTCAGTGGCCTGCTCGCGCGCTTGCCGCTGACCCACCGCTTCCACTTGGCTCATGCTGTCCTGCACGGAACGTTGCGCCGCTTCCGCTGTCGCCATGTATGTGCGCAGTGCTGCCGGATCAGCCATATCACCTTGCACGACAAAGATGTTCTGCGCTGCGGGCGAGTTCGGCGTCTGCTTGCTCAGCACGACGTGGTCGGCTTGAGTGATTCCCGCGTTCTTGGCCGCAGCCAACAGGCTGGCCGACACGCGCTCGCTGGTTTCGTCGAATGAACGGCCGTTGGCTTTATCCAAGCTTTCAACTTTGCCACGGATCTGGTCCAGAAGTTTCTGGTCTGAAGCGCCCAGGGCGGCTGTCGGGGTAGGCCGCTCATTCGCTTCCGCAATGGGACGCACGGTGACGCTGGCACTGCCCGTGTTCTTCAGTTGCACCCAACCCAGACCATCCTTTCCGAAATCACCGACAGCCAGCTCTTTAGCATTGCCAAGGTCGAGGCCATTGCGCTCCAGTTGCTTCGGATCCAGGCCGAGTTCATGCAGATCAACCCGGATGGCCGGTGCCTTTCGACCCTCGGCCAGGAAGGAGTGCCCTGTTCCGATGACGGATAGAGGGTAAGTCCCGTAGTAGTTGCGGTAGTCGGAATCGCCGTGCCGGCCCAGCGTAACTTTGCCATCGTAGAAGCACTGCTCTACGGCCTTGGTCAGCTGCGTACCTTGGCTGTTGGGCCGTTTGGAAATTGCATCATATGAGACGCTGGCATCGAGCACCCGATCCTCCCCGTCAGCACGTATGCAACGGGAACGCGAACGTTCCACCAGCAAAGATTCGAGCTCCTTGTCACCAAGCGTCGGGTTCAGATGCCTGAGACGGCTGTCCAAGGCTCGCAAGCCGGACACTTCTGAAAGCGCCTCGTCCTGCCGGCCCTTGTCGAGGAACTTGCGGACAGGCTCGGTAAGATTGACGGTGCCAGAGCGGGAGGCGTGGGCGGCCTCCAGTTCATCAGAGTAGGGTTCACCCCCGTTTTCACGGACACTTACAAGAAGGCCGATCCAGGCCATGAGGAGTGTTCATGTCAAAGCGTAGGAAGTTCAGTGCCGAGTTCAAGCGTGGTGCGGTTG
>NZ_JBRRCR010000068.1:0-22902 GCF_056759115.1 Stenotrophomonas sp. STEN087
CCCAGCCTTTGGGGTGGGTGCCATCCACCGTCGCAAAGGCCCCCTATGGTGGGGGTCGGGCGGGCCCAGGCCGGGGGTCTTCTCCCGGCGGCGGGGGGGGGCCGGGCGCTACCGTGCATGATTCCCGCGATGACCGTTCCTGCTGCTCGCCTGTCCAGCTTCTACCTGTTCTATTACGCGGCGCTGGGCGCCTTCACGCCGTACTGGAGCCTGTTCCTGACCGCGCGCGGGATGAGCGTCACCGCCATCAGCGTGATGATGGGCCTGTGGTACGCCACCCGCGTGGTCGCGCCCAGCACCTGGACCACGCTGGCCGCCGCCTCGCCGCGCCCGATCCGCCTGCTGCGGGTGGGCTGCGTGCTGACGCTGCTCAGCTTCGCCGTGTTCCTGCTGCCGCTGCCGCAGCCATGGATGTACCCGGCGATGGTGGTGTTCTGCTTCTTCTACAACGCGGTGATGCCGCAGTTCGAGTCGATCACCCTCACCCACCTGGGCAGTGACAGTCATCGCTACGGGCTGATCCGGGTCTGGGGCTCGCTGGGCTTCATCGCCATCGTCACCCTGTTCGGCTGGCTGATCGAAGGCGATGGCAGCGGCAACCGCGCCGGGCTGCTGCCATGGATGATGGTACCGCTGTTCGCCCTGCTGGTGGTCTCGGCCTTCAGCAACCAGTACGCGCGCGATATCGGCAAGGCCGAGGGCGATGCCAGCGGCTTCTGGCAGATCGTGCGCCGCCCGCCGGTGCTGGCGTTCTTCCTCGCCGCCTTCATGGAACAGCTGTCGTTCGGGCCGTACTACACGTTCTTCTCGGTCTACATGGACCACCACGGCTACCGTACTTCCACCCTCGGCCTGCTGTGGACCATCGGCGTGGTGTTCGAGGTGGGCGTGTTCTTCACCATCGGCCGCTTCTTCCGCCGCTACGACGCCAGCTGGATGCTGCTGATCGCACTGGTCAGTTCCTGCCTGCGCTGGGCGGTCACCGCGCTGTTCCCGGAAAACCTGCCGGTGATGCTGGTGGCGCAGACCGCACACGCGCTGGGCTTCGCCGCGTTCTTCGCCGCGGCGATGCAGATGCTTGCAACCTATTTCCCCGGCCGGCTCAACGGCCATGGCCAGGGCCTGCTGTACGGCTTCTCGTCCGGTGTGGGTGGCGTGCTGGGCGCACTCATCGCTGGCCAGCTGTGGACCATCGACAATGGCCGCACGGCGTTCCTGGCCGGCAGCGGTTTCGCCCTGGTCGGCGCCCTGCTGTGCTTCTTCGCGCTGAGCCTGCCGTTGATCCGCGCGCGGCGCCGCGTCGCCCGCGCGGAGTGAACGCCATGCGCCGCTTCAGGGCTGGCGCAGGACCTTCTGCAGTGACGGCAGCAGCACGCGGTTGCCATAACCACTGACGTGGTCGCCATCGAAGTACAGCGGCCGGCCATCGCGCTGTGCCGGGCACAGGGTGTCGTCACACAGCACCGGCAGCGGGTCCCACATCACCGCACCCGGCAGGCCATCGACCACCTGCTGCAGGCTGCCGAGCATGGGCGCACGCAGCGCCTCCATGTCCGCGCGGGTGCTGACCAGTCCATTGCGGCAGACTTCATTGTCGGCGTTGAACGCATCCGAACACCGGTATGGAGGTGCTGGCAGCACGGGCTTGGGCGCCTCCATCACGACACGGACGCCGCGCTCGGCCAATGGCTTCCACTGGGCGATCGCCTCGGCCACCTCAGCGTCACGGCCTGCGGCCGCTTCCGGCGTGCGTTCGCCCGCGAGCTGCGCCGCGGCATCGAACAGCACGAACTGGTCGGACAGGCGCGGAACCCGCAGTGACACCAGCACCACCACGTCACCAGGCTGCGCCCGCTGGCTGATGTCGACGAACACGGCCGCGTCGAAGGCTTCGCAGCCTGCGCCCGCTCCCCGCCACTTCTGCAGGCTGACCTGCGGGCAGCCGCCACGGCCATACAGCGAAACCTGCGCACCGGAATCCAGCGCCAGCCGCTGCAGCAGCTCGATGTAGGCCATGGCATGCGAATCGCCGGCCACGAACACGCGGGCGGGTGCGGCCGCGGGGACAGGACGATCACAGCGACCGCGCGCATAGGTGCGGGCACTGCCCCCTTCAAAGCGATGCTTGCTGGTCACCAGCGCGCACCCCGGGAAATCGTCGGCCACGCGCCTGCTGCTGGCGTACCAGTCCGCGGCATTCCGGCTGACGGTGCTGAATGACAGCAGCGATGCCTGCGAGTACAGCAGCATCTGCAGGGCGCCGGCCAGCACGAGCGCGGCAGCGCCACTGGCCACCCAGCGCAGCGACGTCGCGCGCGGCGCCAACGGGCCACGGAAGGGCTGTTCCACCCAGCGCCACGACAACCAGGACAGCAGCGCCACCAGCAACGTCGCCGAGAGCATCTGCAGCGGTGTTTCCAGGCCCACGGTCCAGCGCATCAGCACGAACACCGGCCAATGCCAGAGGTAGAGCGAGTAGGACAGCAGGCCGATGCGACGCATGGGCGCGCTGGCCAGCACGCGGCCGATCCAGGCCTGCGGATGGTGGTGCAGCGACCACAGCAGCCCCGCCGTGGCGAATGCCGGCAGCAGGCCATCGGGCCACGGTGAGTGTCCAGCGCGCGCCGTCCACAACGCCCAGCCCAGCAGGGCCAGCGACAGCGCGGCCAGCAGCGAGAACACCCACGCACCACGGGCCAGCGAGCGCTGCGTCAGCGGGTCGAGCGATGCGCGCACATGCAGCAGCTGGAACAGCAGCACACCCACGCCCAGCTGCCACAGCCGCGTGGTCGTGGCGTAGAAGGCCCAGGAAGGCGGCACGTCGCGCAGACCCAGCACTGCCGCATGCAGCAGCGATGCCGCGCTGACCAGCAGGAACAGGCCCAGGCTCAGCCAGCGCCCACGTGCGCCCCGTGCCCAGGCCAGGAACAACAGCGGGAACAGCAGGTAGAACTGCTCTTCCACGCCCAATGACCAGGTGTGGGTATAGGGATTGAACTCGGCCTTGGGCGCGAAATAATCATTGCCGACCGCGGCCAGCACCCAGTTGCTGAGGCCGAAGAAGGCCATCAGGCCCGTCTTGTCACTGGCCTCGCTCAACCACGATTCGGGAATGAACATCACGCTGGCCATCGCAGTGACCAGCAGGCAGGTGACCAGGGCCGGGGCGATACGGCGGATGCGCCGCGCATAGAAGCGCAGCATCGAAGCACCCAGCGACAGTGGCGGCAGGCGATGCACCGACGCACTGACCACGAAACCGGAAATGACGAAAAACACGTCCACGCCGGTGAACCCGCCCGGCAGCCAGGCCGGGTCCAGGTGGAACACGATCACCGCCAATACGGCGATCGCGCGCAGTCCATCGATGTGCGGTACGTAACCGCGCCCTGCCTCAGCCGTCATCCTGCCCTTCCCCCAACTGCCACGTCGGCGGGCGTGGCAGGCAACTCAATCCATTACCAGACCAGGTCGTCCGGCACCTGGAACTGCGGGTCCGCGTACGGATCTTCCTCGGCCGGCGCGTTCGGATCGACCTTCAGCGCCACCGACGCGGCGAACACCGCTTCGGACTGCGCCAGCAGCTCGGCGGTCACCAGCAGGTAACGGCCGTTGAGCTGGACCACGCCCAGCTCACCCGCATTGAGTGCGGTCAGCTGCGCGGCGGTCACGTAGATGCGCTTGATCTTGCCGCCATACGGGAAGTGGCGGGCGATGTCGGCCGCCTCGTCATTGAGACCCTTGTCCTTCAGCAGTTCTTCCAGCTTGGCCTTGGCCTCGCGGCGCTGGCGCGCTTCTTCCTGCTTCAGGCGCTCGGTCTCGATGCGCTCTTCCTTTTCCTTCTGCGCGCGGATGGCGTAGGCCTTGGCCAGGTCCATCTCTTCGGCGCTGCGCGGCTTGCGCGGGCCCTGCTGGCCCGGGCCACGCGACTGGCCGGGCTTGCCGGGCTTGCCGGCGCCGCCATTACCGTGGCCACGACGCTCGCCAGGCTTGTGCTCGCCCTTGCCAGCGCCCTGCGGCTTTCCATTGCCATTGCCACCCTTGCCCTGCGGGCGGCCATCACGGCGGGGGCCATCATTCTTGCGCTCGGGCTTGGGTGCCGGCTTGAAGCCCAGGCCCATCAGCTGGTCGCGGAGGGTATCGCTCATAGGAATCAGATCAGTAGTGCGGCGGCGGCGGTTCGCTCGCCGGATCAGAAGAATGCAATGCATTGCGGACCTTGCCCAGGTCTTCCAGCAGCACGCGCAGCACATCGGCATTGCGGCTGCCCTGCATGCGTGCATCGGCCAGCGCATCGCTCAATTCGGCCAGCGCGTGTTCCTGGAAGGACACGCGCATTTCCAGTTCGACCAGGCGCGCTTCCAGCGCCTGCTCGCGTTCACTCGATGAATCAGACATGCAACGAACGTCCCCGGCCAATGCCGTAGTAAGCCAGACCGGCAGCCTCGACCTCGGACGGGTCGTACAGGTTGCGGCCATCGAACACCACCGCGTCCTGCAGCTGCGAATGCAGCGCCTGGAAATCGGGGCTGCGGAACTGCTTCCACTCGGTCACCACGACCACCGCATCGGCGCCCTGCAGTGCGTCTTCGGCACTGCTGCAGAACACCAGGTCGTCGCGCTGGCCGAAGATGCGCTGCGCTTCATGGGTGGCTTCCGGGTCGTAGGCACGCACGCGCGCACCGGCGTCCCACAACTGGGCCAGCAGGCGGCGGCTGGAGGCCTCGCGCATGTCGTCGGTGTTCGGCTTGAAGGCCAGGCCCCACACCGCGAAGGTCTTCCCGCGCAGGCTGGCGTCCGCGCCGTAGTGGCGCTGGATGAGCTCGAACAGGTGGCCCTTCTGCGCCTCGTTGACCGCTTCGACCGCGTCCAGCAGCTTCGGCGCCAGGCCGTACTGCTGCGCGGTGCGGGCCAGCGCCTGCACGTCCTTGGGGAAGCACGAGCCACCGTAACCGGCGCCCGGGTAGATGAAATGCCAGCCGATGCGCGGGTCCGAACCGATGCCCTGGCGGACCTGCTCGATGTCGGCGCCGACGCGCTCGGCGATGTTGGCCATTTCGTTCATGAACGAAATCTTGGTGGCCAGCATCGCATTGGCGGCGTACTTGGTCAGCTCGGCCGAACGCACGTCCATTTCCACGACGCGGTCGTGGTTGCGGTTGAACGGTGCGTACAGGCGGCGCATGACCGCCACCGATTCGGCGCTGGAGGCGCCGATGATGATGCGGTCCGGGCGCATGCAGTCCGCGACCGCATCGCCTTCCTTCAGGAATTCGGGGTTGGACACCACGTCGAAGGCGATGTCCGCGCCACGCGCAGCCAGCTCTTCGGCGATCGCCGCACGCACCTTGTCGGCGGTGCCCACCGGCACCGTCGACTTGTTGACCACCACGGTCGGCACGCTGATGTGCCGGCCGATGGTGCGGGCCACGGCCAGCACGTACTGCAGGTCGGCGCTGCCATCCTCGTCCGGCGGCGTGCCGACGGCGATGAACACCACCTGCCCGTGGCCGATGGCCGTTGCGGCATCGGTGGTGAACGCCAGCCGCGATGCGGCATGGTTGGCCTTCACCATCGGCTCCAGGCCCGGCTCATAGATCGGGATGACGCCCTGGTTGAGGCCATCGACCTTGGCCTGGTCGATGTCCACGCAGACGACCTGGTGGCCGGCATCGGCCAGGCAGGTACCTGTCACCAGACCGACGTAGCCGGTACCGAAAATCGCAACGCGCATGTCCGTGCTGACTCCTGGCGGCTTACGGCAGGACGCCCAGCAGCTCGACGTCGAAGGTCAGTGCGGCGTTCGGGCCGATCGGGCCACCCGGGGTGCCGTTCTCGCCATAGGCCAGGTCGCCCGGGATCCAGAAGCGGTACTTGGAGCCGACCGGCATCAGGGCGACGCCCTCGGTCCAGCCCTTGATGACCTGGTCCAGGCCGAATTCGGCCGGGCCACGACCGGCGGAGCTGTCGAACACGGTGCCGTCCAGCAGCTTGCCTTCGTAGTTCACGCGCACCTTGCTGGTCGGCAGCGGGCGCTCGCCGCTACCCGGGCGGATCACCTGGTACTGCAGGCCCGAGGCGGTAGTCACCACGCCCGGCTGGGTCTTGTTCTTGGCCAGGAATGCATTGCCTTCCTGACGGTTGGTCTGCGCGGCCTGGGCAGCCTTGGCCTGCATTTCAGCCTGCTTGGTGCCCATGAACGACTGGATGGTCGCGGTCGCGTCGGCTTCGGTCATCTTCGGCTGGCCCTTGGTCAGGCCGGTGCTGATCGCTTCGAACAGCGAGGCGGTGTCGATGTCGTCCTTCAGCTGGGCCAGCGACGGGCCGATCGAGTACGAACCGATCATCTGCGCGACCTTGACGCGGTCGACCTTGGCCGGCTGCGAGCCCGGGGCCATCCCCGGAACCTGCTGGCCGTTGCGGGCCATCACGACCTGGCGCAGGGCCGCATCGGTGGCCTTGGCCTGGTCCTGGGTGATCTGCGGCTGCAGGCCTTCGAACGAACGCTCGACGGCGGTACGCAGGGCAGCCACGTCGATTTCATCGGCGATCGGCGCGAACGACTTGGCCACATCCAGACCGATGGCGTAGCCGAGCTTCTGCTTGGGGGAATTCAAGGTTGCGGTCTCCTTGGCGGCCGCCGGTGCGGCCGGTTGTTGCGACAGGGCGACACCGGAGGTGCCCATCGCCAGAATCAGAACCGACGCCGCGGCGCCGCGCATTCCCATCTTCATTCGCTGCATTCCTGGAAGTGTCTGGGCGCCGACGTCGGCGCGAAACGATCATTGTCGCACGCACGCCGGAGATGTCGAGGCGTGCGTGCTTTCATTCAATGCACGGCCGGTGCGGCCAGTGCCTTGTCGATGGCCGCCTTCAGCTGCGGATCATCCGGGGTGACCTTGCTGGCGAACTGGGCGATGACCTTGCCATCGCGGCCGACCAGGTACTTATGGAAGTTCCAGCCCGGGGCGACGCCGGTGGCGGCGGTCAAGCGCTGGTACAGCGGCGTGGCCTCCGGACCGGTGACGTGCACCTTCTCGAACATCGGGAACTTGACGCCGTAGGTCAGCGTGCAGAAATCCTGGATCTGCTTCTCGTCACCGGGCTCCTGGCCCTTGAAATCATTCGACGGGAAGCCGAGCACGGCAAAGCCCTTGCTGGCGTACTGCTTGTGCAGCGCCTCCAGGCCTTCGTACTGCGGGGTATAGCCGCACTTGCTGGCGGTGTTGACCACCAGCAGCACCTGGCCGTGGTAGCGCTTTTCCAGGTTGACCTGCTGCTTGCCGGCCAGCGGGCGGTAGCTCACATCGAGCAGGTCGGCGGCCAGGGCGGTGGCCGAACCGGCCAGACCGAAGGCCAGGACGGTCAACAGGGACAGGCCGCGGAGGCGGCGCGGGAAAGCAGTCGGCAGAGGCATGAGGGTCATTCCGCAGTAGCTGTTTCAGGGCTCCGGCCAGCTCGGGCCGGGAATCGGCCGAACTATAGCACCGGGGCCCGGAGCGCCTGCCGTTGCAGGGCGGGCGGCACTTTGCATGGCGTGGCGGCTGCGGCCGGAGCACCCGGCCAGCGCACCTTTGATGACATAGCATCGATGTTGCTGAATGGAAGCAGGCAGGATCGTGCTGGCGGTGCGAGGCCTTTTTTTCCAGTCGGATCAATCACTTGAGATGATATTTCGGAACTGTGACCACCCCTGCCATCAGTTGGGTGGAAGCAGGGCTTGCACGACAGCGTGCCGGTGTTATAGTTGCATACAACACCAGTCACCTGAGACAGGGGGAACCATGAACATCCTGATGCGACGCCGCCATGCCGCTCCTGCGGTCACCGCCGTATCGACGCTGTTGGCCCTGCTCTGGCTGGCCCTGCCGGCACCACCGGCGCCCTCCTCCTCCACCGATACAGCGCAGGACGCAGCACCCTTCACGGCCGGGAACGCCGAACCCTCTCCCCCTCCCCCGCGTCGGCTGCACAGCTCCCTGTCCATGCCGTACTTCTCGTTCGCACAGCCGCTGACCCCACGGAGCTGAATATGAGCGACATCCAGTGGAGCGACGGCGCTCCCATCTACCGCCAGCTGAAGGAGCGCGTGATCGCCATGATGCTCGACGGAATTCTCAAGCCGGGCGACGCCCTGCCTTCGGTGCGCCAGGTGGCCGCCGACTACCAGCTCAACCCCATCACCGTTTCGCGCGCCTACCAGGAACTGGCCGATGAAGGCCTGGTCGAGAAGCGCCGCGGCCTGGGCATGTTCATGACCGAGCCGGCCGCCACGCAGCTGCGCAGCAGCGAGCGCGAACGCTTCCTCAATGAAGAATGGCCGGCCGTCCTGGAGCGCATCCAGCGCCTGGGCCTGAGCCTCGACGAATTGCTGCCCCAGGGGAAGATCTGATGAGTACCGTAGCAAGCGACGCCGTCATCACCGCCAAGGGCCTGCGCAAGGCCTACAAGAACACCGTTGCCCTCGACAACGCCAGCTTCTCCATTCCGGCAGGCCGCATCGTCGGCCTGATCGGGCCCAATGGCGCCGGCAAGACCACCGCGCTGAAGGCCATCCTCGGCCTGACCTCGGTGGAAGGCGAGCTGTCCGTGCTGGGCCGCGACCCGCGCGTGCACCGCGATGAACTGATGAAGGACATCTGCTTCATCGCCGACGTGGCCGTGCTGCCGCGCTGGCTGAAGGTGCGCGAGGCCATCGATTTCGTGGCCGGCGTGCACCCGCGCTTCGACCGCGCCCGCTGCGAACGCTTCCTGGCCAACACCAAGCTGCAGCCGAAGCAGCGCGTGCGCGAGCTGTCCAAGGGCATGATCGTGCAACTGCACCTGGCCCTGGTGATGGCCATCGACGCCCGCGTGCTGGTGCTGGACGAGCCGACCCTCGGCCTGGACATCCTGTACCGCAAGGAGTTCTACCAGCGCCTGCTGGAGGATTACTTCGACGAACAGAAGACGATCATCGTCACCACCCACCAGGTGGAAGAGATCGAGCACATCCTCAGCGACGTGATGTTCATCCGCGATGGCCGCGTGGTGCTCAGCGCGGAGATGGACGAGGTGGGCGAGCGCTACACCGAACTGCTGGTGGGTGCCGACCAGCTGGACACCGCCCGCGCACTGAAGCCGATCGACGAGCGCAGCCAGGCCTTCGGCAAGACCGTGCTGCTGTATGACGGCGTGCCGCGCAGCCAGCTTTCCACCCTGGGCGAGACCCGCAACGCGGGCCTGGCCGATCTGTTCGTCGCTGTCATGAAGGGGACCTACGCATGAATGCCGTCAACCATCCGGTCAGCCCCGCAGGCACCCTGCGCTGGCTGCTCAAGCGCGAATACTGGGAAAACCGCGGCGGCTTCTTCTACGCACCGCTGATCGCCGGCATCGTCTCGCTGCTGATGAGCGCGGTGGGCATCGGCCTGGGCCTGTTCGCCCTGCACCGCGCCGCCCGCGACGGCGGCCTGCACGTCGACGGCGAGAACGTGAACATCAACGGCCTGGACCTGGGCCTGCTGACCCAGAAGATCAGCGCCAAGGACATGGCCGACCTCGGCAACGGCCTGGACCTGACCCTGCTGCTGAGCTCCGCCTGGCCCTTCCTGGTGCTGGCCTTCGTGGTGTTCTTCTACTGCCTGGGCGCCCTGTACGACGACCGCCGCGACCGCAGCATCCTGTTCTGGAAGTCGCTGCCGCTGTCGGACACCCAGACCGTGCTGTCCAAGGTGATCAGCGCCCTGATCGTGGCACCGCTGGTGGCCACCCTGGCTGCCGTCGCCACCATGTTCGGCTTCCTGCTGATCATCAGCATCGTCGCGGTCACCCACGGCGGCAGTGCGACCACCCTGATCTGGGGCCCGGCCAGCCCGGTGTCCCTGAGCGCCGGCCTGCTCGCCGCCATCCCGGTGTACGCGCTGTGGGCGCTGCCGACCGCCGGCTGGCTGCTGCTGTGCTCGGCCTGGGCCAAGAGCAAGCCGTTCCTGTGGGCGGTCATGCTGCCGCTGTTCGCCGGCATCATCGTCAGCACCACCAAGCTGATGCATGTGTTCGACATGACCACCGGCTGGTTCTGGCAGCACATCGTCGCCCGCCTGCTGCTGGGCACGGTGCCGGGCGTGGACCTGGTCTACCGCCTCAGCGCGAACGACAAGGCCAAGAACGTCGAGTCGCTGGCCGCGCTGATGAGCCCGGCCGAGCAGTTGAAGACCCTGGCCATGCCCGACCTGTGGATCGGTGCAGCGTTCGGCGTCGCCTTCATCGTCCTGGCCATCGTCCTGCGCAAGCGCGCCGGCGAAATCTGATCCCTATCCGGAGAGACCACCATGCGTACCCTGCTCGCCTGTAGTGCCCTGTTGCTGCTGTTGCCGCTGTCGGTGCAGGCCGCCGACGCACCGAACTGCAAGTTCTCCGCCCCGCGTTCGCTGAAGCTGGACGCGGCCGGTGCCAAGGCCGTGGTGTTCGAGGTCAACCAGCACGACCTGAAGGTGATCGCCAATGCCGGTGGCGGCCAGCTGGATGGCCGCGCCTGTGCCTCGGACAAGAGCTGGCTGGACCAGCTGGTGCTCGACCAGCGCCGCGAAGGTGACAAGCTGGTAGTCAGCCTGCGCCGCGACGGCCGCAGCGGCCTGAGCATGGGCAACAGCTATGCGTGGCTGGACATCCGCGGCAGCGTGCCGGACAACCTGCCGCTGCAGTTCCGCATCGGCTCCGGCGATGCCAGCATCGACAACGCGCAGTCGCTGAGCATGGACGTGGGCTCCGGTGATGGCATCGCCCGCGGCACCCGCGGCAGCGTGCACGCGGCGGTCGGCTCGGGTGACCTGGACATCCAGGGCGCCGCCTCGCTCAACCTGCTCTCGCTGGGCTCGGGCGACGTCAAGGCCCGCACCATCGGCGGCGACGCCGTGGTCGGCACCGTCGGTTCGGGCGACCTGAAGATCAGTGACGTGCGCGGCAACGCCCGCCTGGAGACGGTCGGCTCGGGCGACATCGGCTTCCGCCAGGTGAAGGGCAACGTCGAGATCGGCGTGGTCGGTTCCGGCGACGTGGACATCGACCAGACCGGTGGCAACGTGCATGTGCGCAGCCACGGCTCGGGCGACATCACCGTCAACGGCGCCGGCGGCAACCTGACCGTCGACCACAGCGGCAGCGGCGAGGTCCGCCACCGCGACATCGGCGGCAAGGTCACCCTGCCGCGCGGCAAGTAAGCCATCCATCCATTGCCTTGAGGGGAACGCCATGATCCTGCTGCGCCTGATACCTGCCGTCCTGCTGTGCCTGCCGCTGATCGCCTGTAGCGGAACCTCGTCGTCGTCTTCCGGCGCCGATGCCTCCGCCACCGACACCTCGCCGGGCAAGGCCGTTGCCGACGCCACCGGCGAGATCGGCAAGAGCGTCAAGGAAGCCACGGACAAGGCGCGCGAGGAGATCGCCAAGGGCAACATCAAGATTTCCTCCGACAAGCAGCCCCGCGCCGAGATCACCCCGGATGGCCGCTTCCTGATTGCCGGCAAGGAAGTAGAGACCACGCCGGCGCAGCGTCGCCAGCTGCTGGACTACCGCGGCCATATCGCCGGCATCGCCCAGGACGGCATGGAGATCGGCGTGGCCGGTGCCAAGCTCGGCGCCAACGCCGCCAGCGAAGCGATCAAGGGTGTTTTCAGTGGCGACACCGACGGCATCGAGAAGCGCATCAATGCCGAGGCCGAGAAGCTCGAGGCCCAGGCCAAGCAGCTGTGCAACCGCCTGCCGGCGATGCTGGCCAGCCAGCAGGCGCTGGCCCGCGACCTGCCGGCGTTCCAGCCCTACGCGAACATGGACCAGTCCGACATCGACGACTGCGACACCAACAAGGTCGTCAACCGCTGAGCCTGTGACATTTCGCCGCACCCGGCCGGCAACCTGACCCGTTGCCGGCCGCGCCGGGGCGCCCGGGCTTACAATGGCCGCCCCCGATGCACCCGATTGAACCGCCATGAAGAAGCTGTTGCTGCTGCTGGTCGCCCTGCTCTGCCTGGGCCTGGCCGGCTGCGACCAGGACTACCGCAACCACCGCGCCGAGCGCGGCAAGCCCAAGATCTCCGTCAGCGAAAGCATGGTGACCGTGCGTCGCCAGCCGGCGCCGAACATCATCATCCTGCCCGACGGCACGATGAAGGTCGACGAGATCCAGATCCCGCTCAACGATGGCCAGCGGCAGATGCTGCAGACCATGTTCGGCAAGCTGCAGGTGCTGCGCCAGAACACCCTGGTGGCCGCCCCGGCCGACCCCAACATGCAGCCGGTGAAGATCCAGCCGCCGGACGGCATGGAGGTGATTCCGCCGGACCTGGTGCAGACCATTCCGGAGTTCAAGGACTACACCGAGACCTTCGGCAACATCGTCGCCGACCGTCGCTGACACGAAAAACGCCGCCCCGAAGGGCGGCGTTTTTGTTTGATGCGTGGATGCCGGCCGATCAACCGCCGGCGCCACCGCCACCGGCCTGGATGCCACCGGCGGTCAGCGCGGTCGGGTCCAGCAGGCGCCGCAGCTCGGCCTCGTCCAGGCCGCTGTCCTCCAGCGCCACATCCAGCACCGGCCGCTGTTCCTTGTAGGCACGTTTGGCAATCGCCGCGGCCTTCTCATAGCCGATGATCGGGTTCAGCGCGGTCACCAGGATCGGGTTGCGGGCCAGGGCTTCGGCCACGCGGTCCTCGCGCACCTTCAGCCCGGCAATGGCGCTGTCGGCCAGCAGGGTGGACACGTTGGCCAGCAGGCCGATGCCATCGAGCAGGTTCACCGCGATCAGCGGCAGCGTCACGTTGAGCTGGAAATTGCCGGTCTGGCCGGCCACGGTGATCGCGGTGTGGTGGCCGATCACCTGCGCGCAGGCCATCACGGTCGCCTCGGGAATGACCGGGTTGACCTTGCCCGGCATGATCGAGCTGCCCGGCTGCAGGGCCGGCAGTTCGATCTCGCCCAGCCCGGCCAGCGGACCGGCATTCATCCAGCGCAGGTCATTGGCGATCTTGATCAGGGCCACCGCCAGCGCATTGAGCTGGCCGGACAGTTCCACGGCATCATCCTGCGATGCCAGGCCTTCGAACTTGTTCTCGGCACTGTCGAACTTGAACCCGGTCTGCTGCTTGAGGGCCTTGGCCACCTGCGCGCCGAAGCGCGGGTCGGCATTGATGCCGGTGCCGATGGCGGTGCCACCCAGCGGCAGGCGACGCACGCGCTTGAGGCTGTCCTCGATGCGCTCCTGCGCCGAAGCCAGCTGCGCCGACCACGCACCGAACTCCTGCTCGAAGGTCAGCGGCATCGCATCCATCAGGTGGGTGCGGCCGGTCTTGACCACCTTGCGCAGGCTGCGGCCCTTCTTGTCCAGGGTCTTGCGCAGGTGCACCAGCGCCGGCAGCAGCTGCTCGTGCACGGCCAGCACGGCCGACACGCGCAGCGCGGTCGGGATCACGTCATTGGAGCTCTGGCCCTGGTTGACGTGGTCGTTGGGATGCACCGCGGTCTTGCCCGCCTTGCCGGCACGGTTGGCCAGGGTGGCAATGACCTCGTTGGCGTTCATGTTCGACGAGGTGCCCGAGCCGGTCTGGTAGACGTCGATCGGGAAATGCGCGTCCCAGTCACCGGCCGACACTTCGGCGGCGGCCACCTGGATGGCCTTGGCGACGACCTTGGGCAGGTGACCCAGCTCGGCGTTGACGCCGGCGGCGGCGCCCTTCACCAGGCCCAGGGCGCGGATGAAGCCGCGCGGCATGCGCTGGCCCGACACCGGGAAATTCTCGACGGCGCGCTGGGTCTGCGCGCCCCACAGGGCGTCAGCGGGCACCTGCAGCTCGCCCATGCTGTCGTGTTCGATACGGAACTTCGCGGTTCCACCCTTGCTTGCAGCTTTGCTCATTGCATCGACTCCGCACTACTTTTGTTGGGGAAAGGGAAGCGGCGGCTGGCAGCGGGTCGCTTCCCGGGGCTGGCGGCTGTGCCAACGATACTCCCTTGTCCGCAGCAGGGGACAACGCCAATGGACCGCAGCATCCGATCGGTAGCGCCGGGCCATGCCCGGCGAGCGCGAAGCGCGGCAGCCCGCAGCGTCGTAGAATATGGCCCCCGCCGCTCGCCCCAGCCCTGCCGACATGTCCGATTACGCCCTGCTCGCCCTGTCCCCGCTCGATGGCCGTTATGCCGGCAAGGTCGATGCCCTGCGCCCGATCTTCTCCGAATACGGCCTGATCAAGGCCCGCATCACGGTCGAGGTCGAGTGGCTGCTGGCCCTGGGCGCCGAGCCGGGCATCGTCGAACTGGCCGCGTTCTCCGAGGCCGCCACCGCCCGCCTGCGCGCCCTGGCCGCCAACCTCACCCCGGCCCAGGCCGCGCGCGTGAAGGAGATCGAGCGCACCACCAACCATGACGTCAAGGCGGTGGAGTACTTCATCAAGGAACAGCTGAAGGACGACGCCGAGCTCGCCCCGGCGCTGGAATTCGTGCATTTCGCCTGCACCAGCGAAGACATCAACAATCTCAGCTACGGCCTGATGCTGGAACAGGCCCGCCGCGAAGTGCTGCTGCCGAGCCTGGACGGCATCGCCGCCACCCTGCGCACCCTGGCCCACGCCCAGGCCGCACAGCCGATGCTGTCGCGCACCCACGGCCAGACCGCCTCGCCGACCACCCTGGGCAAGGAGCTGGCCAACGTGGTCGCCCGCCTGGAGCGCCAGCGCCGGCAGATCGCCGCGGTCGAGCTGACCGGCAAGATCAACGGTGCGGTGGGCAACTACAACGCCCACGTCGCCAGCTACCCGGCGGTGGACTGGCCGGCCTTCGCCGAGCGCTTCGTGACCAGCCTGGGCCTGGTGTTCAACCCGTACACCACGCAGATCGAGCCGCACGACAACATCGCCGAGATCGGCGATGCCGCGCGCCGCGCCAACATCATCCTGATCGACCTGGCCCGCGACATCTGGGGCTACATCTCGCTGGGCTACTTCAAGCAGCGCCTGAAGGAAGGCGAAGTCGGTTCGTCGACGATGCCGCACAAGGTCAACCCGATCGATTTCGAGAATGCCGAGGGCAACTTCGGCATCGCCAACGCCCTGTTCGAGCACTTCAGCGCGAAACTGCCGATCAGCCGCTGGCAGCGTGACCTGACCGATTCCACGGTGCTGCGCGCACTGGGCACCGCCTTCGGCCACGGCCAGGTGGCGCTGGATTCGCTGGCCAAGGGCCTGGGCAAGCTGGAAGTGAACCCGCAGCGCCTGGATGCCGATCTGGACGCGGCGTGGGAAGTGCTGGCCGAGGCCGTGCAGACGGTGATGCGCCGCCACGGCCTGCCGAACCCGTACGAGCAGCTGAAGGCGCTGACCCGTGGCCAGGGCATCACGGCGGAGTCGATGCGGGCGTTCGTGGAGACGCTGGCGCTGCCGGAGGATGCCAAGCAGTCGCTGCGTGAGATGACCCCGGGGAGTTACACGGGTCTGGCTGAGGCGCTGGCTCGCAAGATCTGAGGGGTTCCTTTGCGGCGGCGGCCGCGGGCGCTGCCTGCGGCAGGCTTTACTGCCAGGGCAACGGCAACGGCAACGTCAAAAGCGGCTCTGGGTTATGCCGTGCTTGGCGGGGCGGGGTTGGGTTGCCGGGCCCCCCCCGGACCCCCCCCCCCGGGGCCGCCCCCCCCCCGGGCCGGCCCCCGGCCGGCCTTACCCCGCATCGCGCAACGCGTCCGGGGCGAGGGAGAGGTACCATTGGGGTTTGATCCCCGTAACGGTCCCGATTCATGCGTAATCCGCTGATGCTCCTTCCGCTGGCCGTGGCCCTGGCCGCCGGCTGCTCCCAGGAGGCGGCCGCGCCCGCCGCCGCCCCGACTGCCGAAAAGGCCCCCGCCGCCCCCGTGAACGCCGAGAACCGCAGCCACGACGAAAGCTCGTACGCCGAGCCGGACAAGGTCGTCATCAAGGACATCGCGCTGGATCTGAAGCTGGACTTCGACCAGAAGCAGATCGGCGGCACCGCGACCTACACCCTGGAATGGAAGCAGAAGGACGCCCAGCAGCTGGTGCTCGACACCCGTGAGCTGAACGTCTCCAAGGTCGAGGCCATCGGCGCCGATGGCGCGCGCAGTGAACTGAAGTTCGCCCTGGCCCCGGTCGACAAGGTGTTCGGCAGCAAGCTGACCATCGAAGCGCCGGAACAGCCGGCCAAGGTCGAAGTGACCTACCACACCGCACCGACCGCCTCGGGCCTGCAGTGGCTGGAGCCGTCGATGACCGAGGGCAAGAAGCTGCCCTTCATGTTCAGCCAGTCGCAGGCCATCCACGCCCGTTCCTGGGTGCCGCTGCAGGACACCCCGAGCGTGCGCTTCACCTACAGCGCGCACGTGACCTCGCGCCCGGACGTGATGGTGCTGATGAGCGCCGACAACGATCCGAAGGCCGCGCGTGACGGTGACTACACCTTCAAGATGCCGCAGCCGATCCCGTCCTACCTGCTGGCCATCGCTGCCGGTGACCTGGTGTTCGAGCCGATTTCCGGCCGCTCCGGCGTCTGGGCCGAGCCGACCATGGTCAACAAGGCTGCCAAGGAATTCGAAGACACCGAGAAGATGATCGGTGCCGCCGAAAAGCTGTACGGCGAATACCGCTGGGGCCGCTACGACATGCTGGTGCTGCCGCCGTCGTTCCCGTTCGGCGGTATGGAAAACCCGCGCCTGACCTTCGCCACCCCGACCGTGATCGTCGGCGACAAGTCGCTGGTCTCGCTGGTCGCCCACGAACTGGCGCACAGCTGGTCGGGCAACCTGGTGACCAACGCCAGCTGGAAGGACATCTGGCTCAATGAAGGCTTCACCACCTACGTCCAGGGCCGCATCACCGAAGCCCTGTACGGCAAGGAGATGGCCGAGATGGAGAAGCAGATCGACCAGACCGACCTGCTGGCCGAAGTGAAGGACATGAGCCCGGCCGACCAGGCCCTGGCCCTGCCGCCGCTGAACGAGCGTGATCCCGACGAAGCCCTGAGCCAGGTCGCCTACGTCAAGGGTTCGTGGTTCCTGGAGTTCCTGGAACAGCGCTTCGGCCGCGAGACCTTCGATCCGTTCCTGCGTGGCTGGTTCGATGACCATGCCTTCCAGAGCGCCAACACCGACCAGTTCGTCGACTACCTGAAGAAGAACCTGCTGCCGAAGAACCCCTCGGCGGTGAGCGAGGCCGAGCTGAAGGCATGGCTGGACGAGCCGGGCATCCCGTCGTTCGCCACCAAGGCACAGTCGCGCAACTTCAGCAGCGTCGATGCCGCGCGCATCGCGTTCTCCGGTGCGGGCAGCCTGCCGGCCAACCAGGTCACCGCCGAGTGGGGCACCCAGGAATGGGTCCGCTTCATCGACGGCCTGGGCACCACCCTGCCGCTGGACAAGCTGGCTGCGCTGGACAAGGCGTACCACTTCACCGGCACCGCCAATGGCGAAATCGCCATGCGCTGGTACCCGCTGGCCATCCGCAGCGGCTACGAGCAGGCCAATGACGCGGCTGCGGCGTTCATCGAGCGCGTCGGCCGTCGCAAGCTGATCATGCCGATCTACGCCGAACTGGTGAAGACCCCGAAGGGTCTGGAGCTGGCCAAGCAGGCCTTCGAGAAGGCCAAGCCGGGCTATCACCCGATCACCACCGCCTCGGTCCAGGATCTGCTGGCCAAGGCTGAAGCCAAGTAAGCGGTAGTGCCGGCCGCTGGCCGGCAACCAGGCACTGCGTCACCGGCAACGGCGGGGAAACCCGCCGTTGCTGTATCTGCCATCCGCCGCCGATAGAATCGGGGGGCACCCGCAAAGGACTTCCGCATGAAACGTCTGATCCTGATCACCGCCTGCGCCTTGGCCCTGGCCGCCTGCAGCAACCCCGAGGAAGAGCGCAAGGCGCAGGAAGCCGCTGCTGCCGCCGCCCAGGCGCAGAGGGAAGCCAAGGCCGAGGACGTCGCCAAGCAGTACGACGCAGCCGTGGCCTCGCAGGACTGGGAACGCGCGCGCATCCACGGTGGTTCGCTGCTGGACCAGTACAAGGACACCGCCGCGGCCGAGCGCATCGCCGCCGGCTTCGATGAAGTGAAGGCCAAGGGCGATGCCGCGCGCGACCTGCGCCGCATGCAGGCGCTGTGGCAGTACAACGAGATTCCGGTCGGCAGCAAGGGCAAGCAGGTCTCGGCCACCATCTACAGCAAGGAACGGGTGGACGTGGACGGCAGCGGTGCCAAGCCGGTGCAGCTGGTGTTCCGCGACCATCCCGAATGGAAGCGGCATGCCTATCTGGTGCTGCAGGCCGGTGATTTCCGCTGCCCGCAGTGCACGGTGAAGGTGACCGTGGACGATGGCAAGCCGATCTCGATGGCGGCCTGGCGGCCGAAGACCGATGAGGCCATCGCAATGTTCATCACCGACCAGAAGGCGCTGTGGAAGCTGGCGCAGAAGGGCAAGTCGATCAGCATCGAGTTCCCGGTGAAGGCCGGTGGCACCCGCACCGCGGTGTTCGAGACCGGTGGCGTGGACACCAGCCGCATGCCGCAGTGGTGGAAGTGACGGCCACTGCCGTGGTCGCGCCGGCACTGTCGGCCGTGCGCCACTGGGTGTTCGACATGGATGGCACGCTGACCGTGGCCATGCATGATTTCGAGCGCATCAAGCGCGAGCTGGGCATCCCGCCCAGCGCGGACATCCTCGTGCACCTGGCGGGCCTGCCGGGTGCGGAGGCGGCGCGGAAGCGTGCCTGGCTGCTGGCTCACGAGCGTGACCTGGCCGAAGGCGCGCTGCCGGCGCCCGGCGCGGTCGAGCTGCTGCGCGCGCTGGCCGCAGCCGGTTGCCAGCTGGGCATCCTGACCCGCAACGACCATGCGCTGGCCAAGCTGACGCTGGATGCGATCGGGGTAGGGGATCTGTTTGATGATCGCTGCATCATCGGTCGCGATGAAGCGGTGCCGAAGCCGTCACCCGACGGCGTGCAGCAGCATCTGCGGCGCTGGGGCATCGGTGCCGACGCAGCGGTGATGGTGGGCGACCACGCCTACGACCTGGACTGCGGCCGCGCCGCCGGAGCGCACACCGTGCTGGTCAACCTGCCCGACAACCCGTGGCCGGGCCGCGCGGACTGGCATTTCGCCGATTGCCGCGCGTTGTTGGCCGCCTGGCAACAGAACGGGTAGCGCCGGGCCATGCCCGGCGGGTAGTGCCGGCCGCTGGTCGGCAGTGTCGACCAAGGTCGACACCTACCAGAGCGATTCGCGGTAGCGCCGGGCCATGCCCGGCGGTGTGGGTAGTGCCGGCCGCTGGCCGGCAGTGTCGACCAAGGTCGACACCTACCAGGGCAGGTCGAGATAACGCGTCGGGTGGAGAGCCCCCTTGTTGTTCAAGGGGGCGCGCCGAAGGCGCGGGGATAAGGTGAAATGCGCGGGCAATTTGGTTACGCGCCCAGCGCGTAACCGAACTGCTGCTTGAACTGGTCGTGGAACTCTTCAAACGTGAAGCGCTGGTTCTGCGTGCCCGGGTGCTCGACCTTCAGCGCGCCCATCAGGTTGGCCATGCGGCCGATGGTCAGCCAGTCGTAGCCCTTCTCGATGCCGTAGATCAGGCCGGCGCGGAAGGCGTCGCCACAACCGGTCGGGTCGACCACGCGGCGCTCGTGCGCCGGCGGGATGTCGTAGCTCTTTTCCGGGGTGTGGATGACCGCGCCCTTCGGGCCACGGGTGGTGATGTAGGCCTTCACCCGGCTCACGATCTGCTTCTCGTCCCAGCCGGTGCGTTCCTGCAGCAGGTTCGACTCGTAGTCGTTGACCACCACGTAGTCGGCCTGCTCGATGAAATCGCGCAGCTCCGGCCCGTTGAACAGCGGCAGCGCCTGGCCCGGGTCGAAGATGAAGGGGATGCCGCATTCCAGGAACTCGGCCGCGTTCTGGATCATGCCGTCACGGCCGTCCGGCGCGACGATGCCGAAGGTGACGCCCGGCACGTCCTTCACGTGGTTCTCGTGCGAACGCATCATCGCGCCCGGATGGAACGCGGTGATCTGGTTGTTGTCGTGATCGGTGGTGATGAAGCACTGCGGGGTGAACATGTCTTCCAGTACGCGGACCTGGCTGAGGTCGATGTCCATGCGCTCGAAGTGCTCACGGTACGGAGCGAAATCCTGACCGACGGTGCCCATCGGGATCGGGCTGCCGCCCAGCAGCTTCAGGTTGTAGGCGATGTTGCCGGCGCAGCCGCCCAGTTCGCGACGCATGCGCGGGACCAGGAAGGACACGTTCAGGATGTGCACCTTGTCCGGGAGGATGTGATTCTTGAACTGGTCCGGGAACACCATGATGGTGTCGAAGGCAAGAGAACCACAGATCAGAGCGGACATCGATGTAAGCCTATGCGGTGAATTTTGGGGGTGGCCAGCCGGCATCGGCCAGCAAGCAAATGGCGCCCTTGGGCGCCCGACGGCGCAAAGGTTACCTGCTGGTGCCGCTCAGGGCCAGAACCGGGTGATGCCCGATCAGGCCGAAACCCAGCCAAGTCGCGGGTTCAGCTAGTTTTTTCCTTGCTCGCCGGGAAGCGGGTTGCTAGGCTTGTCGGCCTCGAATTCTGCCCATTTTTTCGCCATCCCGCGGCGGGCACGACACCCCTCAGGACTCCTTCCTCAGATGTTCAAGAAACTCCGTGGCATGTTCTCCAACGACCTGTCCATCGACCTGGGCACGGCCAACACCCTTATTTACGTGCGTGGGCAGGGTATCGTTCTGAACGAGCCGTCGGTCGTGGCCGTGCGCCAGGACCGTGCCATCGGTGGCACCCGCTCGGTGGCAGCCGTAGGCGCCGAAGCCAAGCAGATGCTGGGCCGTACCCCGGGCCACATCACCACCATCCGCCCGATGAAGGACGGCGTCATCGCCGACTTCACCTACACCGAGGCGATGCTCAAGCACTTCATCAAGAAGGTGCACAAGTCCCGCGTGCTGCGCCCGAGCCCGCGCGTGCTGGTCTGCGTGCCGGCCGGTTCGACCCAGGTCGAGCGCCGCGCCATCCGTGAGTCGGCCGAGGAAGCCGGTGCCCGCGACGTGTTCCTGATCGAAGAGCCCATGGCCGCCGCGATCGGCGCCGGCATGCCGGTCACCGAGGCACGCGGTTCGATGGTCATCGACATCGGCGGCGGCACCACCGAAGTGGCGGTGATCTCGCTGAACGGCATCGTCTATTCGGCCTCGGTGCGCATCGGTGGCGACCGCTTCGACGAGTCGATCACCAACTACGTGCGCCGCAACCACGGCATGCTGATCGGTGAAGCCACCGCCGAGCGCATCAAGGTCGAGCTGGGCTGCGCCTACCCGCAGGCGGAAGTGATCGAGATGGAAATCTCCGGCCGCAACCTCGCCGAGGGCGTGCCGAAGATGATCAAGATCAGCTCCAACGAAGTGCTGGAGGCCCTGCACGAGCCGCTGTCGGGCATCGTCAGCGCGGTCAAGCTGGCCCTGGAACAGACCCCGCCGGAACTGTGCGCCGACGTCGCCGAGCGCGGCATCGTGCTGACCGGTGGTGGCGCCCTGCTGCGCGACCTGGACCGCCTGATCTCCGAGGAAACCGGCCTGCACGTGCAGGTGGCCGACGACCCGCTGACCTGCGTGGCCCGCGGTGGCGGTCGTGCGCTGGAACTGGTCGACATGCACGGCAACGAGTTCTTTGCGCCGGACTGAGGCCTGCCGCCTGGTCGTTCCTGCAGCGCCCTTCCGGGGTGTGGCCCGCTGCTGCGGGCCAGCACCGGTGGGGCGCCGCCGTGTTTCCTCTTCGCCCTTTGCTGGTTGAACTGTTGCCGTGCCGCCTTACGCCGGTCCTCCCGTAGCCTCCCGATCCGGTGACGCCGCCAGTCCGCTGCGACTGCTCGCCTACCTGGCCATGGCCATCATCCTGATCGTGCTGGACGACCAGGCCGGTTGGCTGGCGCGCGTGCGCGCCCAGGCCGACACGCTGGTGCAGCCGGTGTGGGCGCTGGCCGGCCTGCCGGGCAAGCTCAGCAACCAGGTGCGCGACAACGCGGCCAGCCATGGCCAGCTGGTGGCCGAGACCCGCGAACTGCGCAACCAGCTGCTGCTGGCCAATGCGCGCCTGACCCGCCTGCAGACCGCCGCGCTGGACAACGCCCAGCTGCGCGAACTGCTGAACGTGGCCGAGCGCAGTGGCCTGGACGTGCAGCTGGCGCCGATCCTCGATATCGACCTGGACCCGGTCAAACAGCGCCTGGTGCTCGATGCCGGCAGCCGCGATGGCGTGCACGTGGGCCAGGCGGTGATCGATGCCGGTGGTCTGATGGGGCAGGTGATCAGCACCACCGGTGGCACCTCCACCGTGCTGCTGCTGACCGACCCGGACCATGCGGTGCCGGTGACCGTGGCCCGCAATGGCGTGCGCCTGATCGTCTACGGCCGCGGCGACACCCTGCAGCTGCGCGACATTCCGTTGAGCGCGGGCGTGGAAGTGGGCGATGAGATCGTCACCTCCGGCCTGGGCGGGCGGTTCCCGCCGGGCTTCCCGGTCGGCACCATCACCGCACTGCGCCCCGACGACACCCACGCCTTCCTGGTGGGCGAAATGAAGCCTGCCGCCCAGCTCGACCGCGGCCGCGACGTACTGCTGCTGCGCCCGGGTGCGGCAATTCGCTTGCCTGCGGCAGGCGAATTGCCTCAGCCAAGTTTGCCTTTGGCAAACCAGGCTGCCGGGGGGGCATCCCACCTTACCCCCGCGCCGTCGGCGCGCCCCCCTCAACAAGAGGGGGGCTCTGCCCCAGCCAGCTCCCCGGTAGTGGGCGCCCCGCGCCGCCCCCCCCCCCCCCCCACCCCCCCCCCCCCCCCCCCCCCCCCCACCCCCCCCCCCCCCGCCCCCCCCCCCCCCCCCCCCCCCCCCCCCCCCCCCC
>NZ_JBRRCR010000069.1:0-22676 GCF_056759115.1 Stenotrophomonas sp. STEN087
TTTGACTACATCGAGCGACGCCATAACCCAAGGATGCGGCGAAGGGTCGCCAGGCAGGATCAGAAGGTTGCAGCTCTTTTAGAACCGTCCGTGATATCGGGGTAGAACCCGTGGGCCCCGCCAATGCCGCGCATTGATTGTGATATGCAAGCAAAACCTGGCATTCCAGACCACCTAGTTTCCTGCATTCCTCTAGAGCGACGCTCCTTGCCTCGGCCTCGGTTCTCTTCGACTCCGCCACGCCAATCGCAGCCGTGCCTTCGCGGTCCTGAGTCGCGTGGTAAGCGATGGCACCCCATCGCTTTTCCCATCTTCCCGTTGGTGTGGCATCACCAGCCGACTGACCTGCGCCGGGGATAGGCGCGCAGCCGCCCACGCCCTGATCTCCAATCGGATACTGGCCCGGAGGGCAGCGGCCCTCGGCCGCTGCTGGTTCGACGCTCGCAGCGCAGACCAACACAAAGAATATCAACGGACTTCCGATCAAACGGAACGCGCTCATCCTAACCGTCGCTTCCTTGAGTTCATCTGTCCTGCGCCACGCAACATCTGCAGACTTTCGGGCTAGGCGCCCACGGCAACTTTGAGTTTTAGAGCAGCCCCGTCGATCCCATCAGGTGGACACCGGCCTCGAGTCAACCTTCTTGGAAGAATGCCTTGGTGCAGTCCGAATGAATCACCGTGCACTCTTGGCTTCCGGCGCCCTTACAGTCCTGGATTGCCCGCTCCTGCGCCTGCTGTTTGGTTGCGCCCGTGCTGAACTTCACACCATTGTGTGGACGTGCTGCACCAACTGCGGCATAGCATTGATTGTAGTAAGTAAAGACGACCCGACAATCTGTAGCACCGCCCAAGCCACATCGCTCGAGCGCCTGTCGCTCAGCGGATCCCTTAGCCTGATGCCCCGTGGCTGAACCAGCGTCACCGGTAGGAGAGCTCGCGACAGCGCCCCATGTCTTCACCCAATGCCCAGGATTCTCTGCCGGCGCACCCTGCCCGGCACCGGGGATAGGAGCACACCCGCCAACACCCTGATCGCCAATCGGGTACTGGCCTGGAGGGCATCGCCCCTCCGCAAATGCGGAGCCGACAGACAATGATCCAAACAGCAAGATTGACATACAAAGTGCTTTTTTGAGATTCCTCAGCTTCATCGGATCAGTTCCTAGTTTCCTTGGTTCGAGGTAGCTGCACCGCGCTGTCCGGGGATCGCAGAACCAGGCCCGCCACTGCCATCAAAGACCTTCCCCATACCGTAATGTTGCCCACCGGTCGTGTGCGTACCGGACGATTCCGGAGCGGCCGGCGGCGGTGCCGACATACCCGGCGGACGACCATCAGCGCTCGGCGAAGCACTCGCGCCACCGCCTATCTGCGAATATGCCATGAAGGTACCGAGGGTGCCCTGGAAGAACATCGCGGCCATTGGGGGTGTAGTCAGGATCAGCGCCGTGAGGATCAAACCCATACCGCCCTGCTGCATGGCCTGACTGGTCATGCCGTCGGACATGCTCTCCTTCAGGATGAACTCCTGCACCAGTGCGGTTGTCCAGAATGTCGCGGCCACGCGCACCACCATGTCCAGCGCGATGGACACCATCGCCGCAAGCACCGCCATGGAGAACATGGTTCCGAGCCCATAGAAGAGCCAGCGCTGGAACAGCTGCTTCGTCTGTTCAAACAGCAGGCACAGAATGAACAGCGGACCAAATCCGATGAACAGTGCCAGTGCGATCTCATAGAGCATCAGCATGGCACCGGCAGTGATAGCCGGACCGGCGGTACCCATACCGATGAAGAACAGCGCGCGCTTCTTGTCTTCCAGCAACTCGCCATCGTTCATGATCTGGATGGCATCGATACTGGAGAGCGCGACCTGCATCCAGGCCAGGCTCTTGTCGATCTGGTCCTCGGGTGACTCGTCCGAACCGGTGACGACCTGGGTGATCTCTTCCTTGACGTCATGGGTCAGGAAGCGATGGAGGTCGGTGCCGAACATGCCCATGGTCGTCGCAACGCTGACGATGAGCGCAGCGCGGGCCATGTTGGTCACCAGCACCATCATCGAATCGCGGCTGCGGCCTGTGATGATGCGGAAGCCTTGCACGAGTACCCACAGGGTCATGAGCGTGAGGGCGATGCCGCCGACCCACTGCATCATGTGCCCCATCATGTCGATGCCGAACTTGTTTATCTTGCTTCGCAGGAAGTCGAAGATGAACTTGAAGAACACGAAATCCCCGATCGACTGGACACGTGCCACGTGCCCCATCAAATCCTGGAATCCGCCGTTGAAATCAAAATTGGCAATCGACCTGATCATTTCCGCAATCCCTTGATGTATCCCTATCCGACAACCTCATGGGACAGGCGCACCCGCGCCGGCCCCGATCTGCGTCAATCGACGCTCAGTGCGCCCTTCAGCGCAGCAGTCTTGACCAACTGCGAAATGACACCCGGCTTGCCCTTCAGCGCAACTCGCGCGAGCACACGCTGGTTGGCCTTCATCGACTCTTCGTAAGCATCATAGGAGCGCATCCGTGCTTCCCACTCCTGCTGAAGCTTCGCGATGTCGTTGGCAGTCCTCAGCGAGTCACTATCGACTGCAGTCATCGTGCCGGACAGATTGCCGTCGCTGCCGAAGCGCCAGCCCATGATTTCATTGAGCGAGGAATTGATGCTGGGAATCGTCTTCTCCAGGAACTCCACGGTTTCATTGCGCTTGCGGTTCTCCATCATCTGGATGTTCACGCAGAGCTGCTGCTGCTGCGCATAGAGGTCACCGGAAGTGTCCAGCACAAATTTCTTCAACAGACTCGTTGCACTGAATCCGCCTGACGTACGGCAGAGCTCGGCAACCATGTAATCGTCAGGCACGCGCTCCAGCGTGGCACCGGCCGGCAGGCCAAAGTTGTTGATCAGACCCTGGATCTTGATCAATGCATTCCTGTACTCCTGGAATGTCCTGTTCCAGCGCGTGACCTGCTCGCCGTACTCCTTGCCGTCGGCGATCAGCTGCGCGTTCGACTGCTTGAAGTCCTTCAAGGCCTGGATGAGGGCGCTGAAGTCGAACACCGGATAGCCGCTCGCCCCTGCCGGGGTCGTGGAGAAAACCGCCATGCTGCCGAGCAACAGGGCTGCCAGGCGCTTCTGGCGCAGGGTGCGGCCGGAGGTGCGGTTGTGGTTCGCCTTGCTCATGTCGTTCTCCACGAAGATGGGTTTCATCATTGTCGTCCTTGTCATTCGGCGCTCAGGCCGCATCGGTTTCGGCGGCCGCCCTGGCCTTGCCCGAGCCCTTCCGATTCCTGTAGAAATCTTCCAGCCACTGCTCCGGCGTCAGTTCGTCCACCGTCACGCGCGCACGAATGGCTGCGGTCTGCAGCACGCGGTGCATCACGTCGATGTTGTCGGTGGACGCGGAGATCACCGACAGGATGTCATCCATGCCGCGCAGGTTGAGCTGGCACACGCTGGAGGCGTGACCCTGCTTGACCAGGAAGCAGCGCGAGCGCTCGTCCAGTGCGGTGACCACCCGGAACTCGGCCTCGGTCAGCTTGAGGCCGTCCATGTAGTCGCTCTTGCTGGCGTTCGGGTTCGGTAGCAGGATCAGCGTGGCCGTCTGCTCGATCAGTGCCGCGGAGATGTCGCTCTTCAGCGCGTCTTCCGGGCTCTGCGTGGCGAAGATGCCCAAGCCGTTCTGCTTACGGATGGTCTTCTGCTTGTTCTTGGCGAACTCCTTCAGGCCACCCTCGCCGTCCAGGATCTTCCAGAATTCGTCCATCACGTAGATCAGCGGACGACCGTCGATCAGCGACTCCAGGCGGTGCAGCAGGTAATTGATGACCGGCACGCGTACTTCCGGGTTGTCGATGATGTCGGTGTAGTCAAAGCCGATGATGTTGGCCTTGCTCAGGTCCACCGTGTCGACCGGGTTGTCGAACACCCAGCCCAGCGAATTGCCTGACGTCCAGCGGCGCATGCGCGCGTAAAGGCCATCGTCGCCCATGTTGGGCAGGCTCTTCTGGAAGTTGGTCATGCTCCGCAGGTGCATCGGCGTGTCGAGCATGCTCTCCACCGCGCGGTAGATGTCCTCTTCCTCGCGGGCGCTGTACTCGCGCTTGCCGGCCAGCACCTTGATCAGGTCGGCCAGGAACTGCACGTTGCCTTCATTGCTCTCGCACTGGAACGGATTGAAGCCGGTCGGCGCGCCGTTCTCCAGGGCCAGGTAGTTGCCACCGCAGGCGCGCACGAAGATCTCCGCGCCACGGTCCTTGTCGAAGAAGAAGATGGTCGGCGACGGCTCGTACTTCTGCACCTGGCTGAGCAGGAAGTTGATCAGCGCGGTCTTACCCGTACCCGACTTACCGATCACCATGGTGTTGGCGATGGCCTTCTCACCCAGCGAATTCTCCGACGGGTGGGTGGCGTGGAAGTTGAAGTAGTACGGCTGCCCGTTGGTGGTCTGCAGCGTCGTCACGCAGTCGCCCCACGGGTTGTTGTGCTGCTTGCCGGTCGCGAAGTTGTGCAGCGGCGACAGGCCAAGGAAGTTCAGCGAACTGACATTGGCCAGACGCGTGCGGTAGCGCCAGTTGCCCGGCAGCTGCGAATAGAACGAGGACGTGACGGCCAGGTCTTCCTTGGTAGACACGAAGCCGGCATTGGACAGCTCGGCGCGCGTGGTGGCGACGTTCTGCGAGAGCTTGGCCTGGCTGTCGCCGTACACGGTCATGATGAAGTGGTACTCGCCCAGCACGAAGTTGCCCGAGGAAAGCTGGTCCATCGCTTGGTCGAGTTCGACGATCTGGCTGACCGCCTTGTCGCCCGAGGAGATCATCATGCCCTTGGTACGGTCCAGCACCTTCAGCGCGTCCTGGCGGCCCATCGGGCTGAAGGAATGGGTGATGACGTACTCGTAGTCAAGGTACTTCAGACCATTGAGGATGCCCGGGTACGTACCCTCGGCATACTCCTTGATGTTCAGGATGGCGCCGAAGTGGTTGGCACCATTGGGGGTATTGATGACGAAGTCACCGGTCTTGGCCGAGAACATGTGCCGGCTGACCGGCAGATAGTCCTTCACCGGGGCCGACAGCACCGGAACCGGCTCATCGATGCGGTTGATCAGGTAGCCGAACAGCTCCAGCGTTTCGGAGAAGACCACGCCGTTCTTGGCCTCATACATGCCCAGGCGGTACGGCGCGTAATCGCGGATGACGGCCTCGACGTTGCCGGCCAGCTCGAGCAGCTTTTCGACGGCCTGTTCCTGCTCTGCACGCAGTTTGTCGACATTGGCTGACTTCTCGACGAAGCGCTTACCGGCCACTACCGGCCGATAGATCATCGTCAGGTACAGCTCGTTCTGCATGATGCGCTGCGAGGACAACATGCCCATGTACTGGTCGGACACGTCCTGGTTGAAGCGCTGCTTGAACGCGCTCTTCCCCTTCAGCGTGCGGCGACGGCGGATGTCATGCACCCAGAACGCGACGTTGACGAAATCCGGCGCGCGCAGGGTCTGCAGCAGTCGGTTGAACGTATTGTGCCGGTGCTCCAGCTCCCACTCCTCGCGACCCACAAACGGCAGCCCTTCCAGATGCCAGGTCAACAGGTAGTCGCCGCCCGTGGTCTTCACCACGTTCGGGGCTACATGCGACGACAGGGGAATGAATTCGCTGATGGAGGTATCTGGGCTGAACATTCGACTGCTTCCAAAGAGGTACTGCCAAGGGAGTTTCGTCAGGAACCGACGGGCGCTGGACGCCCGCCGGTTCCCTACCGGCCCTCAATCCATGCGGGCCGGCTTGTCGCGGTAGTGATTCGGGTTGAACACCCACATGCCATCGTGCTCACGCACGTTTCGAACCCTCAGTTTGACCATCAGGCGCAATCCCAGCAGCCGGAAGATCATTTCATCGCGCTTGGCCATCTGTCGCATGATGAAAACCGCGACCGGAATGGTCAGCAGGAACCAGAAGTTCGTGTACATGCTGAGCAGCAGCAACCCACCGGCCACCATGAAGAACGGCAGGTAGGGCACGCCCAGGAACATCGCAGGGCGGGTGCAGCCACGAAAGACGACGTTCTTATGCACCGTAGTACTGAGCGACGTTCTTGATGACCATCAGCGCCATGCCGCCGCTGCCGCCGCCGCTGGTGGCAGTGCACTCGCCGAACTCATCACCCAGCAGCATCTTGGCGATCTGGCCAGCAGCGCCGATCAGCACGCCACCAATCAGGATCGGTGCGACATCGCCAATGCGCTTGTGCGCGAAGGCAATCTGGTAACCGGCGAAGATCACGGCGATGGTGACGACGGCGATCGAAGCCATGTTGAGCAGGCCGTTGACGCTGCCGAAGAAGCCGCAGACCTTGCCATCGGTACCACCGTAGTTGACGTTGTTGGCGAACGCCTCAGGTGCGAGGACGGCACCAGCAAATGCGACGGCCATCAGCATGGTCTTCAGCGTGCGCTGGGCCTGTACGACATCGAGATTGAAACGCTTCATGGATGGATTTCCTTGTTGATGGACTAACACAACTGAATCGACCGGCCGGGGGACCAGTCGCACCACGACTTCGTCAGAACACGAAGGCCGCATCCCCTGCGGGAATCTGTCGAACCGGCGCGGCAGGTGCCGCCGCCGGTGCGTTGTAAACATTGCCAGGAGCCGCAACCGGCTGATTGCGTTCATTCCACGGACGGAGCATCACCGGGGCCTCGCTGCCGCCTGCGACGGCACCCGGCAGCTGCTGCGGCATGGCCTGGGCAGGCTGCCGCGGCACGGCCTGCGGCAGCTGCTGCGGATAGCCATCGACCGCCCGGCCCTGCGGCTGCATCGCCCGATCCACCGAACCCAGCACGACCCGCGACAAGGCCTGGTCGGCGATGTTCAGCAGGCTGCCGCGTGCCATCGCACCGGTGGAGGGATAGACCGTGTAGGCACGCGCCGGGTCGTTGGAGGGCACGTACACCGGCGCAGTGTTCTGCGCCACGATCCGCGCCTCCATCGGCGAGACGCTCTGCGGGTGGTGCTCGACCTTGACCACGCGGCGCTCGCCGCGGTTGACCACGTCGATGGGCGCCACGCCATTGCTGGCCAGTTGCTGGCCGCGGCGCATCGAGTCGTAGATCTTCTGCACGTAACCGTGGCGGAAGCCGGTTTCGAAATTGCCCGAGTAGTAGCAGCTGAAGGACTTGCCCCAGTCCTGCCCCGAGCGCTTGTAGCACTCGGCCAGGATGCGTGAACCGGCCTGCAGGTTGGCACACTGCTGGAAGGCCTTTTCGTAGGAATCCAGGCCGTACTTGCCGAGGTTGTAGCGGTTGACCTGGGCCAGGCCGACCGAGAAGTTGTAGCCCTTCTCTTCCAGCATGCGCACCGTCGCCAGCGCTTCATCCAGGGCCTTGGGCTGGCGCACCAGGGCGCCACCCACCACGCCGATGGCATAGGGGTTACGCGAGGACTCAACATTGATGACGTGCTGCATCACGTCCATGGAGACGGCCATTTCCGGGCACGCCATCATTTCCAGACCTGGGAGCATGGTTCAGCCCTCCTGCCCCTGGGCACGCCCAGGATTGAAGTCGATGCCGGTGATGTAGCGCGCGCCGGCATGCGCCTTGATGTGCACGACGATGTCGATGGTCATCATCAGCAGACGCTTGATGACGTTGAATTCCAGGCCGGAGCCTTCGGCGGACGCCTTGACCATCAGCGCCAGCTGGTCCCAGGTCTGCTCCGGGCTGCCGGCGTGGCAGCTGGTGATCGAACCGGGGTGGCCGGACGCGCAGTTGCGGATGAAGTAGAACGCTTCATCGCCGCGCAGCTCGGCCAGGATGATGCGCTCGGGCTTCATGCGCAGGCAGGCTTCCATGCAGCTCTTGGCGGTGACGTTGCTCGCGCTCTGCCCGCCCTTCGAATACAGCAGGTGCACCACGTTGGGCTGGGTCAGGAACAGCTCGCGGGCATCCTCGATGGTGACCAGGCGCTCGCTGTCCGGAATGTGGTTGACCAGGGCCTTCATGAAGGTGGTCTTGCCGCTGCCGGTCGCGCCGGAGACGACGATGTTCTTGCGGTACATCACCGCGCGCCGGAAGAACTCGGCGTACTCGCGGGTATGCCGCAGCTCCAGCAGCTCGCGGTCGTGCTCGCTCAGGCTGCCATCCTGTTCGAGGATCTGGGCGAAGAAGCCATCCTCGTTGTACTGGGTGAGCGACTTGGTTTGCTTGGACGGCAGGCGGATGGTGATCGACACCTTGCCGGCATCGCACGCCGGTGGAATCACGAACTGCGCACGCTGCCCGGTCGGGAAGGTGAGCGACACGACCGGATCGGCATCGGTGATGCGCTGGCCGGTGTTGCTCTCGTTGACCACGGCGGTGCAGAACTGCCGGGCCCGGTCGAACGTCAGGCCCGGCACATCCACGCGCTGCCACCCTGCCCGCGTCTCCAGGTACAGCTCGCCCGGACGGTTGATGCAGATTTCCGTCACTTCAGGCGAGGTCATGTACTCCGCGATGCCCAGCACTTCGTACTGATAGCGCAGGAAATCGCTGGAGGCGAGGGCGAGGGGTGACACTTCGGCGTCCATGGTCGTGCTATCGGTTACCGGCGCGGGTTGAGCACGTTGGTGAAGTCAACGTCCTTGGCGACGTAGACGTTCACGATGGTGCCCTGGTTGATGGTGACCGTCGGCGGGCGACGGCCTTCGCTGAGCGCCTCGTTGGCCAGGCGTTCCATGGTGCGTGCGGTGGCGCTCTCATACGGCGACTGCACGGCGAACCCGTTGCTGCCGATGGTGGTCGACTCCGGGCCATGCTCCGCAGCGGCGTACTTGAAGGCATCGGAGATCAGGCTGATCATCAGCGCCGAGGCGATGCGGCTGCCCCAGTGCGCGCTGTACTGGCCCGGATGGCCTGCGCCACCCAGCCCATCGATGCCCGGGCTGGACATGGCCACGTCGATGCCGTTGGGCGTGGTGATGCGATCCCAGATCACTTCCACACGCTTGCCGGTCGGGCCGCCACCGTAGGCACCGTAGATCTTCGAGCCCTTCGGCAGTAGCAGGCTGCGGCCGTTGATCGAATAGACCGGCTCGGTCAGCAGGCAGGAGGTGTAACCGGCCAGGTCGGTGATGATGCGGGTTTCCAGCACGCAGCGCAAATACGTGCCGCGCACGAGCAGTGCATCGGGGCTCTGGATGTAGGTGGCACTGGAAATGTTGTCGACGTCCGGCCCACGACGGACCTTTGCCGGTGCGGCGTTGCCGTTCTGTCCCTGCAGCGCTGCCATCGTCGCAGCGAGGTACGGATCTTCGTTGGCAGCAGCGCCTTCCGCGCCCTGGCCGCCATCACCCGTGCCGACGCCACCGCCGGCGGCGATGCGACGGTCCATCAGGCTCGGACCACGGTTGACCTCACGCTCGGCGGGTTCCGAGCGCGGAATGTAGGTCGGCCCCATGGCTTCCTGCGGCGGAGGCGGCAGCATCGGAATCGGCTCGGCCGTTTCCTGGGCCGGCGGCGGCGGCGCAGGTGCCATGGACGGCAGATCCGGCGTGCTGGCACGCGCGACCTGACGGGGCGCCTCTGCGTCAGCGCTGTCGTCACGACCCTTGCGCAGCAGCAGGAAGCCCATCGCCAACACCAGCACCAGGATGCCGCCCAGGAACAACAGGGCCTTGCGGTTCAGGCGCTGCTCTTCGGAAGTGCGCAGCTGCGGCGCGCTGGCATCCAGGTCGGGCGCGGTTTCAGCCTGCGTGGATCCGTAGTACGGGTTGGACGACGGCTCCTGGCCCGCCGGGCCCTGCGCGTACGGGGACGGATTCGGGTCGTTGTCCGGAGTGTTCTGCTGGCTCATTTCTTCACGTTCCTTCGCAGGCCGACGACGAAGTCGCCGTGGCGGATGACCAGGTACGGGTACGTCCCGTGCACGATCAGCGTGTTGCCCTCAACGGTGGTGTTGACCACGAAGTCCTCACCGTATTCCTTCTCACGCCCGAAGACTGCCGGGAAAATACCGGTCTTGTACTCCGGCGAATTGGGCAGCTTGAGGTAGGTGAAACGGCCGTCGTCGTAGGCGTGCACCGGAATCAGCCACCCCATCTTCTTCGCCTTGCTGGTCGAATAGGAGTAGTTGAAGTTGTACTGGCGATCCTTGGCCAGTTCGGTGCTCAGCAGCGGCTTGGCTTCTTCTTCCACCGCTTCCTGGGCCACGCCGAACACGGTCTCGTTCGGGTAGACGAACTCGATCTTGTACTGCACGCCGGCACGGCGGGCCTGTTCCAGCTGGCGCCAGTCGGTCGCCACCACCTTCAGTTCGAAGATGTAGGAATGGGTCTCGGTGCGCACCATCATGTTGGTGTCGACGTCGACGTTCTTCGGCTTGAGGTAGAAGACGTTCTCGCGACGGGTCAGTTCCCAGCCACTGCTGAAGCCGGTGCTGTAGTCGAGGATCTTCTCGTTCGGACTCAGCTCGATCTGGGTGGTCAGACCCAGGCCGGTACGAACCGGGTAGATCCGGTCCTTCTCATACTCGTATCGGTCCACTGCCTGCGCCATCGCCGCGGTGGAAAACACCAGCGACAGCAACGACAGCAGCGCCAATGCGCTCCCCCTGACTTTTCGACTACTCATCGGTTGCTTGCTCCATCAGCATTTCCGGTGGATTGGTTCTGTGCGCGGTTCATTACCCACCCCGCATCGGTTGCGCCTGCGGGGGCTGCGTGCCCTGCGGCTGTCCCTGCATCGGCTGCGCCTGCTGCAACGGCTGGCCCTGCATGGGCTGGCCCTGCTGCATGGGTTGCCCCTGCACAGGCTGGCCCTGCATCGGCTGGCCTTGCGGCATCGGCCGGCCCGTGGCCGGATCGACCATCGGCGCCGCGGCCGGGCCGTTCGGGTCGTACATGCCCTGTGCCTGTGCTGCTGCCTGCTGCGCCTGCTGCGCTGCGTCCGCCTGCTGCTGCATCGCGCCCTCGTCGGGCACCGGCACGCCGCGGGCGTAATCGTTGTCGACGCGGTACTCGGTGACCTGGAAGGCCAATGGGTTGAGCACGCGATCCTGTTCGGACAACGCCAGGTTCTGGTTGTACTCGAAGCGCATCGTGACCAGCTGGTTGTCCAGGTAGGTCGCGACACCCGTACGCTTGTCCAGCAGGCTGCGCTGGATGCGCACGGACGCACCGCGGAAGCTGCCGTTGGCCTGCGCGGCCAGCGGCGTGATGCTGAGGATCTTCACGCGGATGGCCTTGCCGCGGCCATACATCACGAACGGGCTCTGCGGATTGTTGCCCGCATAGCGCTGCTTCATGCCCGCGCCCACCGCATCGGTGGACATCACGAACACCAGCTCCCAGTCGCGCAGGCCCATCACTGCCGAGTCGTAGGACTCACGCGCCAGCACGTACTGGGCCACGTTGCTGCGGTTGACCGCTTCGTTGGTGGTGATGGTCTCGCCCTGGAACGTGCCGCGCAGGCGCGCCACGGTGGCGGTGCCGGTGTAGGCGTCAGCCATCACCAGGAACGGCACTTTTTCCTTCAGCGGCAGCATGTAGTAGTAGCCACCGGCCAGGGCCAGCGACATCAGCAACGAGGCGGTGGCCACCCACCACGCGCGCCGCTCGCTGCGGCGTGCCATGTCGGCCACGGTGATCTCGTAGCTGACCGCCTTGGCGACCGACTGCTCGACCTTCTGGCTGTTGCCTGCATCCTTCTTGCGGAACATGGATTCTTCCGTACTGCTGAAACATCAATGGGTGCGGCACCCCTGCGTCAAGCGCGGGGAGCGGCATGTTCGATGGTTTCCTGGATGACTCAGCTGCCGCTGTTCGGATCAGGGCCCTGGGCCGACGCAGTCGGCGTCGATCCGGCGCTCTGCACGACAATCTGGTTGCCGACGATGGACACGGAAACGCCCTGCGCCGAGTAGGCCGACGTGACATCGATCACGGCCTGCTGCGCGTTGGTCGTATCAATCCGCGTCACCGCTCCGTAGAGGGTGAAATCCGAGCTGAGGCGATAATCCAGCGTGCGGCCGGAATCCTTGGCCCAACGGTCGAGCATGCCCTTGAGCGTGCCGTCCATGGGCGAGGCCTGGTACACGTAGCTGGAATACAGCGGAATCTCGGTGGGGGTTTCCGCGAAACGGTTGACCGGCTTCCACCGGCCGCCGAAATCGGGTGCGGGCTTGGTGGCACATCCGGCCACCATCAACGCCGCCGCTGCGGCGATGGACAACTTTGCGATAAACGCCTGATTCATACGGGCTTCACTTTGACGTACGAAAAAGCAGTCCCGATGTTGGTCCCCTGGCTGTCCGGTGCTACATGGCGCACACCGAAAACGCGGTGGATACGCGGCATGGCTGCACGCGCCCACGACGGCTCCCCTGCAGCTCGAAAGCTGCCAACCAGGTTGTGGAAAACGGCATCAGAAACACCGCCCTCTCACACCCTCACCAACGTCGGAACCATCCCTGTTCCCATGGCTGAAACTCCTGGCCACTCTGAAAGCAAGCTGAATCTCGAAGATTCCCAAGCTGCGCATAGACTCGCACAGCCACGCGTCAATTCAATGTCAGACAAGTCTGAATTGCCTAAACGTATGGCGTTTTCTTGACGCTCCTCACGATTTCACTTCAATGAATTCGTGCATGGATCACACTTCACGGAGCTGAACTTAAACATCCAAAAGTGGAGCTTCGACTTTCGGCAGTAGACGTGACGTGAAATATTTATCTTTGTAGTAGCGGATCTTGTCGCACTTCACCGGATGCGGGATGCCTTCGTAGAGGAACACTTCCTTGTCCGGGCCCATCGCTTTCAGCTCCTGCGGCAGCATCAGCGCACGACGCTCCTCGGTGAAACTGTGGGTCTTTTCACGCGCGTGGGTGACGTTCTTCTTGCGGATGGTGGTGTAGCCCAGCATTTCCGAATAGTCGTTGGCATCCTGCTGCTCACGCGGCGCGTAGAGGATCTGCAGCGCGTGGTTGGTGATGATGGTGCGGGAGATCTCCCGGCCATAGGTCGCGTCCAGCTGCGACATGCTCTGGATGATCGGCAGCAGGCGCACGTTGTAGCCGGCCATGTAGGACACCGCCGAGGCGATGATGTCGACCTTGCCGATCGAGGTGAATTCGTCCATCAGCAACAGGCACTGATACTTCAGGTCCGGATTGGACTTGGGCAGTTCCTTGGTGTTGAGGTTGATCAGCTGGCTGAAGAACAGGTTGATGATCAGGCGGCTCTCGGCCAGCTTGTTGGGCTGGATGCCGATGTAGATGGTCATCTTCTTCTTGCGCACGTCGGTGAGCAGGAAGTCGTTGGTACTGGTGGCCTTGTCCAGCACCGGGTTGACCCAGGCGTTCAGCGGTTCCTTGAAGGTGCCCAGGATCGAGGCGAAGGTCTCGTCGGCCTGGGACAGCATGTTGGCGAACGCTGACCGCGCATTGCTGCTCAGGAACGGCCGTTCGGACAGGCTCTTGAGGAACTTCTTCAGCTCGGTGCCATCGCCCGAGGACAGGCGGTACACCGCGCCCAGCGTTGGCGTGCCCTGGCCGCCGGGGAAGCCGCTGGCGCGCTCGTCATCCCAGTTCTCGAACAGGTAGAGGGTGAAGGCGATGAAGGCGTTGCGGGCCTGGCTGACCCAGAACTTCTGGTCCTCGGCACCATCGGGGTAGAGCATGGCGCCGATGCTCATCAGGTCCGAGATGCGGAAGGCCGGATCGTCGGACACGTAACTGAGCGGGTTCCAGCGGTGCGTGCGGCGGTCTTCGGCGAAGGGATTGAACAGGAAGATCTCCTGCCCCTGGCTGGCGCGCCAACCACTGGTCAGGTCGAAGTTTTCCTGCTTGATGTCCAGCACCACCAGCGACTCGCCGTACTCGAGCAGGTTCGGGATGACCACGCCCACGCCCTTCCCCGAGCGGGTCGGCGCGGCCAGGATCACGAACTGCTGGCCGTCCAGTCGCACCAGCTTGCCGCCATGGCTGCCGACCACGATGCTCTGGTCGGTCTTCTTGTACAGGCCGTGCTTGGCCAGGTCGGAACCGGTGGCAAAGCGTGCGTCGCCATGCAGCGACTTCTTCTCCTTCTTCAGCAGCCACACCAGGCTGCCCACCAGCACGATCAGCAGCGGCAGGCCGAAGCCCAGGTAGCCGGCCCACTTGATCTTGCCCACGAACGGCGCGACCTGTGGCTGGCCCAGTGCGTTGTAGTACTGGTAATAGGTATTCCAGGTGAACAGCTTGGTGTCCAGGCCAAGCAGCAACAGCGTCAGGTAGCCGGACAACGCGAAACCAAGCAGCAGGGCGACCACCGTAGCGATGGCGATGGTCAGGAACTTATTACTGGGCAACACCCGAATCCTCCATGATGCGCACTGAGGCGCGACGGCCTAGCGGCGACGTCGTTGCGACGCCCGTTTCCGCAGGTTGGTTTCATTCTCCAGCCCGGGCTCGATGCCCTCTTCACGCTCCAGCACCTCCAGGTACCGGCGCGCTTCGGCCAGCGACATCAGATCGGCCAGACGCTCCCCGTCATCGGCGATGACCGTGTGACCAATCACATCGCCGGGAGCGTACACCGGCGCGTGGGTCACCGCTACCAGCCGATAGCGGCCGCGCAGCTCGAGTTGATGCGTGTACTCCTGCATGCATTCTTCTCCGTGATGGCGTTCACATCTCGTGCCCGCGTCAGGCGATGATGCCGCCCCTGCCGTGGTGGCGGCATGCAGGCGACGCAGACGACAATACACATCCGCGCATCGGAGATTGTCATGGATTGGATCGCACGCGCCCGTGCACTGGCCACCGAAGCCCACGCCGGGCAGATCGACAAGGCCGGCCAACCCTACATCGGCCATGTCAGCCGGGTGGCCGCCCGCGTCCGCGGCGACGCCGATGCCGAAGTGGTGGCCTGGCTGCACGACGTGGTGGAGGACTGCCCCGGATCTGCCGCGCAGGTGCAGGCGTTTCCGCCAGCAGTACAGCGCGCGGTCCAGCTGCTGAGCCGCAACGGCTCGGCCGACCCCGACCAGTATTACGCGCGCATTGCCGCCGACCCGCTGGCGCTGAAGGTGAAGCTGGCCGATATCGCCGACAACGGCGACGAAAGCAGGCTGGCCGCTCTGGACACCGCTACCGCCGAGCGGCTGCGCGTGAAGTACCGGCACGCGCTGGCCCAGCTTGCCGCCCTGCCCGGGCCGCCCGCACCATCCATCGAACACTGATTTACCCCTGCGCGGGTGCCGCTGCTGCGGTGCAGCAGTACAATGGGCGGCTTCCCCCGCCCTGCCCGCCCCCCGCATGAGCCCCAATTCCCCCCTGGCCGCGCGGCTGACGCCGCGTCAGCGCACCTGGATCATCCTTGCCCTGTCGCTGGGTGGCTTTGCCATCGGCACCAGTGAATTCGCCAGCATGGGCCTGATGCTGGAGATCAGCCGCGGCCTGTCGATCAGCGAGACCCAGGTCGGCCACCTGATCAGTGCCTACGCCATCGGCGTGGTGGTCGGCGCGCCGATCCTCGCCTTCATCGGCGCCTCGTTCCCGCGCCGCAAGCTGCTGCTGGCGCTGATGGGCTTCTACGCGGTGGGCAACCTGGCCAGCGCCCTGGCCCCCAACTACGGCACCATGCTGGTCGCCCGCTTCGTCGCCGGCCTGCCGCATGGTGCCTACTTCGGCGTGGCGATGCTGGTGGCCGCGGCCATCAGCCCGGCCGGCCAGCGTGGCCAGGCGATGTCACGGGTGCTGCTGGGCCTGTCCATCGCGATCCTGATCGGCAACCCGCTGACCACCTGGCTGGGCCAGCAGCTGAGCTGGCGCACCGCCTTCGCCCTGGTCAGCGTACTGGCCATCGCCACGGTGGTGATGATCGCCCGCTTCCTGCTGCCCGATCCGGACGAGTTGCGTACCTCGCCGATGCGTGAGCTGCGCGCGTTCAACACCACCCAGGTGTGGCTGGCGCTGGGCATCGGCGCGGTCGGCTTTGCCGGCATGTTCTGTGTCTTCACCTACCTCGCGCCGACCCTGGTGCAGGTGACCGGCGTGGCCGAGTCGTGGATGCCGCTGGCCGTGGGTGTGTTCGGCATCGGCGCGATCATCGGCAACATCGCCGGTGGCTGGCTGGTGGACAAGTTCCACTTCAACGCCGCCGCCGTCGTGCTGGTGTGGTCCATCGTGATGCTGCTGCTGTACCCGCTGGCCGCGCAGTCGGTGTGGACCATCGGCCCGATGATCATCACCGTGGGCACCATGGGTGCGCTGGCCGCCGTGCTGCAGACCCGCCTGATGGACGTGGCCGGCGAGGCGCAGACGCTGGCCGCCGCCTCCAACCACGCGGCGTTCAATACCGCCAACGCGCTGGGCCCGTGGCTGGGCGGCATGGCCATCAGCGCCGGCTTCAGCCCGGCCACCACCGGTTATGTCGGTGCCGCCACCGCCATCGGCGGCCTGCTGCTGTGGGGCGTGTCGATGCTGGTCGACCGCCGCCGCAAGGCCGCTTGAGGTCCTGCACGCAGCCCTTGCCGGTGGCAGGGGCTGTTGCCACGCGGCTGGATTTGACCTCGCCGCCGCATCGGGCTGACGGTGCCGTCACAGGGGAAAGTGTGACGATGAATACACCTTCTTCCTGGCACCCCCTTCCCCATGTCGGACACCGGTCATTTCGCCATTCTCGCCTTCGAGGCCGTCTTCAACATGGCCGGCGGGGTGGAACGCATCACGTCGCTGACGGTGACCTGCAACCACTGCGAGGCCACGACCTCGTCCACCGAAGGCAACCTGCTGCACCTGCCCGGCGGCACCCTCTTCCGTTGTGACGACTGCGGTTGCCACCAGGCCGTGAGCAATGCCCGCGTGGCCGACTGGCAGCTGCCGCGCGTGTTGGGTGTATGAACATGGACGCGCCGCTGACCGATGCACAGCGCCGGATCCTGCAGGCCATTGCCGATGCGGAACGCGTGGACAGTGACGCCGCCACCTGGGCGGTGAAGGCAGGCCTTGCCGTGCAGGCGGAAGACGGCGACATCGACCTGACCCCGCGCGGACGCGACCTGCTGCAGGGACATCCGCCGCGCTGAGGCGGCGACGGAGCGGGCATGCGGCGTTTCGTGCAGGCCTTCGTGGATGTGGACAGCTTTGCTGCTGCCCTGCCCGGCGACGTGTCGGCAGCACTGGCGACGGCGGATGCGCGCTACAACATCGGCAAGGACGGCCACGCCTGGGTCTGGGCCGCCGGCGCGGCCGATGCGAAGACCACGACGGTCGTTGCAGAGATGCAGTGGGGCCTGGTGCCGCGCTGGTCGAAGCAGCCGTCCACGCCCTACACCACGGTGACTGCCCGGCTGGAACGCGCCCCGCGCAGCCGCATCTTTGCCGATGCCTGGAGCAAGCGTCGCTGCATCGTGCCCATGACGGGCTATTTCAAATGGGACCGGCAGCGACGACCACCGTGGCCGATGTTCGTCCAGCGACAGGATGGGGTGGCGCTGCTGGCGGCCGGCTTATGGGAGCACTGGCAGGACGAGGCCGGCGACATGCGCGACACATTCTCGATCCTGACCGATGGCAATCCGGCGATCCCGGCCCCGCTGTCTGCCGATGGGCCGGTGTTTGTGGAGCCCGCGGCTGCCGCGGCTTGGCTGAGGGGCGAGCTGACCACCCCGGCGCAGCTGCGACGGCACGCGCATACCGCGGCGCTCGAGGCTGCGTATGTCGGCCTGGGCATCCGCGACCCGCGTCGCGATGACTACACCCTGCTGGAGCCGGTAGACCCCGACGTTGCGGGTGCCGACGATGCGCTGCCCGACTGGGATGGCGATGCGCTGGATGACGATGCGTGAGTGATGGGCCCGGGGTCGGATCCCTTGCCAAAGGCAAGGGCTCTGACCCCAACGCCTGGCCGGAGATCCGGGTTCAGAGCCCTTTCCGTTGGAAAGGGATCCGACCCCTTCGCTCGACCGCAAGCCTGGGGTCGGATCCCTTGCCGCAGGCAAGGGCTCTGACCCCTTCGTCGCGCTCCCGCTGAACCGCAAAAAACACATGGCGTGGATGTGGCTTGCTGCACAGTGCAGCCCATGCATCACCGCCCTGCCCCTGCCCGCCATGATGCCGTCGCCCTGCAGGCAGGAATGCTGGGCAGCGTGCTGGGCGTGGGCCTGTTCAAAGCACTGGCGATGTCCGGCGTGGTGTCCGGCTCGCTGATGGGCATGGGCCTGTGGCTGCTGGCCTGCGTCCTGCTGGGCGCCTGGGCATTGGCCGCGGGCCTCGCCTGCCTGGCCCTGAGTCGGCGGGTGTTCGTGCTGATGCTCGCGCTGTCGGCGGTGTTCGTGCTCTGCATTGCCTGATCCGCAGGCGCTTCCAGAAAAATCCGAACTGCGGCGCTAAAGCTTCAGCCTGCGCCGCCGCTACCGTTGTACTGCTTGCCGGGACTCTCTCCTGTGCAGACACGCCCGGCAGTCGGGCCTACAAAGACTACCGGACTTCACAAAATGTACACGCTGCGCCGCTTCAAGGTTGGCACCCGCCTCACTGCGGGCTTTTCCATCCTGCTTCTTCTGATCGCCACCATTCTTGCGATCGCCCTGCACAGCAACTACCAGCAGCGCCAACAGTTCGACAACGCGGTGAACGTGCGCGTGACCCGCATGGGCGAGCTGTACGACATGCTCATCATCAACAAGGAGCTGCTGCTCCTGCGCCGCGACATGCTGATCAAGCGCGGCCAGGGGCTGGAGGCCGATCTGGCGAAGGCGCACGCAATGTCGGAACGCTATGACCAGATCTGGGCCCACTTCACCGAGCGCCCGGCCACCAGCCCGCTGGCCGAATCGATGCGCGGCAAGGTCGCGCAGAAGCAGCAGGCCACCGTCGCACTCAACCGCGACCTGGATGCAGCGATGCAGGCCGGCGACTTCGATGCCGCCAGCACCGAGCTGCTGACCCGCGCTGGCCCCGCGGCTGCCGACTGGAACGCGGCGCTCGCCGAGTTCGCCGATCTGCAGCAGAAACTGGTGGAAGAAGCCGCCCGGGACATGCAGGCGCTGGCCGCCAGGACCACGGCACTGCTCAGCCTGTTCGGCGTCCTCAGCCTGGGCCTGGGCATCATCGCGGCGTGGTTGATCTCGCGTAGCCTGACCCGCCCGCTGGCCCAGGTGCAGGCGTCGATCAATGCGGTCACCCGCGGCGACCTCAGCGTCCGTCACCAGGATGACAACCCCGATGAAGTGGGCCAGATGCTGCGGGCCACCGACAGCATGGTCGGCCTGCTGCAGCGCTTCTCGCAGCAGACCCAGCTGATGATCGGCAAGCATGCCGCCGAGGACATCAGCCACCGCATGCCGGTGGATTTCCCCGGCGTCTACGGCGAACTGGCGGAGGGCATGAACACGATGGTGTTCGAGCATCTGGAGGCGATCGTCGATGCCATCGACGTGCTGAACCAGTACGCGCAGGGTGACCTGAGCCGGGACGCACGACGCCTGCCGGGCAGCCGCGCGATCCTGCACGAATCGATGGATGCGGCCAAGGCCAGCCTGCATGCGATCAATCAGGATATCCAGCGTCTGGCGACGGCGGCAGCGGCCGGCGATTTCAGCGTGCGTGGCGATGCCACGGCCTACCGTCACGATTTCCGCCGCATGATTGAAGACCTCAACCGCCTGATGGCCACCGCTGACGGCAGCCTCGGCGCGTTGTCCAAGGTGCTTGGTGCCATGGCCGAAGGGGATCTGACCCGCCGTATCGAGGGCGACTTCCAGGGTGTGTTCGCTACCATGCAGCGCGACACCAACCGGACTGCTGAGAATCTGGCGGCCATCATCCGCCGCATCCAGGAAGCCTCCGGCTCGATCGCCAGCGCGTCCGATGAGATTGCCGCGGGCAACGCCGACCTGTCACGGCGTACGGAAAGCCAGGCTGCCAACCTGGAAGAGACCGCGGCCTCGATGGAAGAGCTGACCTCTACCGTGCGCCAGAATGCCGAACACGCACAGCAGGCCGATGCAGCCTCGCGCAGCGCCGGCGAAGCCCTGCAGCAGACCGCGCAGGCGGTGCAGGACGTGGTGCGGGTGATGGGGCAGATCAATGCCTCGTCGCTGCGCATCGGCGAAATGGTCAGCCTGATCGACGGCATCGCGTTCCAGACCAACATCCTCGCCCTCAACGCAGCGGTCGAAGCGGCGCGCGCCGGCGAGCAAGGTCGTGGTTTTGCGGTGGTGGCCAGCGAGGTGCGCACTCTGGCACAGCGCGCAGCGGCTTCGGCCAAGGACATCAAGGCATTGATCGATGAATCCACCGGCAGGGTCGAGGCCGGCATCGGCATCGCCCGCCAGACCGAGGCCGCCATCGGCCAGTTGACCGACGCCGCGGGCCAGACCGGGCACTTGGTGCAGCAGATCGCCCAAGCCAGCGTCGAACAAGCGGCCGGCATCGAACAGGTCAACCAGACCATCGCGCAGATGGACGAGGCCACCCAGCAGAATGCCGCACTGGTCGAGGAAGCCAGCGCCGCGGCGCGTGCGATGGCTGGGCAGGCGGCGGATCTGGACCAGGCCGCGGCCGTGTTCCGGGTAGCGGCACAGGCTGGCGCTGCGCTGAAGCGCGCCGCCTGACCTCATGGGCTTATTGCGGGCACTCACACTGCCCGCATCTGCCACGCCCTACCCTCAAAGTGCAGGCCTGAAGCATTCAGCAGGCGACGGCCTGCGCCCCTTCCCCACGGCACCTGCTGCGCGACATTGTGGTCGTGCTGCAGCGGCCAACCCGCTCGTGCAGCTTCCCGTACGTTTTGATGTGGTCCTGATGCCCTCCCCCGAACAAGAACGCATGTCCACCCTGGCCGGTCTCAACGCCCTGGGCGAGGTTTCCGGTGCAGCCCTGGACAGCCTCACCGAGCTGGCCACCCACGCCTTCAAGGTGCCCGTCGCCTTCGTTTCGCTGCTGGACGTCGACCGGCAGCGACTGGTCTCGCGCAAGGGCCTGCAGATCGCGCAGACGCATATCCGTGATTCGATCTGCGCCTCGGCCATCGGCGCGCCGGAAACCCTGGTCATCGATGACCTGCGCGAGCACCCACGGCATGCCAGCAACCCGCTGGTGACAGGCGAGACCAGGCTTCGCTTCTATGCAGGCACGCCGCTGGTGGCGCGCAACGGCGTGGCCATCGGTGCGTTCTGCATCATGGACGACGCCCCCCGACAGTTCTCCGAAGCGGAGCGGCGGCAGCTGCAGACCCTGGCCAGCGCAGCCATGAACGAACTGGAGCTGCGTGCCCTGACGGGCCGCCGCGATCCCGTCAGCGGCCTGCCCGACCGGCACCAGTTCGCCCTGGACCTGGCCGCCAAGGCCGAGCGCGAGCCGGACACCTTCCTGCATGCAGTGCTGATCGATGTCTTCGACGCAACGACCTCCACCGAGGCCGGGCAGGTGCTGGGCATGGCGCCGCTGGAAACGTTGATCCGGCGTATCGGCGTGCGCCTGCGCGTTGCCTTGGACGGCATGGCTGAGGTCTACCACGTGGGCGTGGCGCGGTTTGCCTTCGTGGTGGAGCTGTCATCGTCGAAGGCCGTCGAAGACCTGGTCGCAGAACTGCTGGAACGCGTGACGCGACCGATGATGGCCGCGCAGGTGCCGATGGCCCCGTCGTTCCACGCGGGCATCTGTGGCGTCACGCTGGGCCAGCACAATGCAGACGAAATCATCCGCCGCATGCTGGTCGGCCTGAATGCCGCCATCAACAGCCGCTCGCCATTCCGCTGGTATTCCGAGACCCGCGATGCGCGCACGCGGCGGGGCTACCGGCTGGCCACCGACGCACGGATGGCCCTGCAGGAACAGCAGTTCCATCTGGTCTACCAGCCCCGCTTCCGCGCGGCGGATCTTGTGCCGGTGGCCGCCGAAGTGCTGATCCGCTGGAACCATCCGCAACTGGGGGCAGTCAGCCCTGCCGAGTTCATCCCGGTGTTCGAACGTACGGCGGTGATGCAGGGCATCACCCGCTGGGTGACCGACAACGCACTGGACCAGCTGGTTGCCTGGCGAAAGGCAGGCATCGGCCTGCTGCTGTCGATCAACTACTCGGCGCGCGACATGGCCGAGGACGATGCCGCGCTGCGCCTGATAAGTGCGATCGAGCAGAAGGGCCTGTCGTGCGCGGATGTCGAAGTGGAGATCACCGAGAGCCAGTGGCTGCGCGTGGATTCCCCCGCCGGCCAACAGCTGCGGCAGATGGCCGCCGCCGGGCTGCGCATCGCCGTGGACGATTTTGGCAGCGGCTACAGCAATTTCGGCTACCTGTCCGAGCTGCCGATCAGCACGCTGAAACTGGACAAGACGGTGATCGACCGCCTCTGCCAGGACCCGCGGGCGGCATTGAAGGTCGAGGCCATCATCGGCCTGGCCCAGCGCCTGGGCTACAGCGCCGTGGCCGAAGGTGCGGAGACGGCCGAACAGGTGGCCCGGCTGCAGGCGTTGGGCTGCGATGAAATCCAAGGCTTCGCGTTGGCCCGGCCGATGACGGCTGAAGCATTCAGCGAACGATTCGGAGCGGTGCTTCCCGCCCCGTAGAGTCGAGGGTTGGGGCACGGGGGTTCCGGGGGAAAGGTAGAGGAAACGAGGCCCGAGATAGGCGGCCGCGAATAGGAGTGGGCCCCCGGGGGGGCCGCCCCCCCAACCGGCCCCCCCCGCCAC